>JBILWF010000151.1:0-6279 GCA_044370075.1 Chthoniobacteraceae bacterium
CGCGTCCACCGAAACCACGGGGGACCGCACCAGATGCAGCACGATCTCGATATCGTGGATCATCAAATCCAACACCACGCCGATTTCGGTGCTGCGGTTGGGATAGGGAGACAGACGGTGGCTTTCAATGAAACGCGGTCGGCGCAGGCGCTGTTCCA
The DNA here is from genome assembly GCA_044370075.1 of Chthoniobacteraceae bacterium. GTDB lineage: Bacteria > Verrucomicrobiota > Verrucomicrobiia > Chthoniobacterales > Chthoniobacteraceae > Chth-196. The sequence continues at coordinate 159 of JBILWF010000151.1, forward strand.
GGGCGGAAAGCACCGGGTTAAACCGTTCTACATGTCCGACCTGAAGAGCCAGCCCGCGGGCCTGCGCGAGCTTCACCAGCGCGTGCGCATCGGTGATGTTCCCGGCGATGGGCTTCTCGATGAGCACGTGTTTTCCAGCCTCCAGCAGCGCCCTGCCCAGCGGAAAGTGGAAGGGCGTCGGAACAGCCACCGTGGCGGCGTCCACCAGCGCGATGAATTCCTCCAGCGAGGAGGCCGCGCGCACCCCGTGCTGCTGGGCAACCTCCCGCGCTGCCGCTGCGTTGGTATCGTACACGCACGTGAACTCCCCCCCGGCAACCTCGGAGAGAATGCGGGCGTGCAAACGCCCGATATGACCGGTTCCAAGAACCCCGATTCGACAAGACATACACCCGGAGTCTGGGGCACCAGGCGCCCGAAGCCAAGTGTCACGCGGAAAAGGGGCCCTCACGGCCGGCTCATTCCGGAGCGGTTCGCGATTGGAATACCCAGTCGCGCATGGCGCGCAGCCACACCCTCCCCGCTGAGCGCAAACACGTCCTCGGCCGATTCAGAGCCAAGAGTAAACTCGGTTTCCTGCGATTCGAACGCTTCGGGCACACCGTGAAGTCCGCGGACGGTGATAATGCATAACGACATGGGGGGTAGTTTCCACGCACCGTGGCCGGATCCGTGCCAATCTAAAAGGCGTTTGATCGCTCCTTTTCAACAATTTGCGAACTCCGGCATGAACCCGGTCGTTTCCGTTTTCTGGTTTGGGAACACACCGCACCTTCCTCCCACCCCATGCCGGCAGGAGTTACGTCACCAAGAATCCCCGCGCGAGGGCACGGACTGCGCGCCTACGGCATGTAGGCAAATTCATTGAGCCCGCACAAAACCTGGCAATAATCGGCCAGCGCAGCGCGGTCGGCGCCGGCGGGTTTGTCGGAGGCGGCGTACAACGCTTTTTGTTTTTCGATGAAATTCTCCGCCGCGGCGTGCTCCGTTGCCGTGGGAGCGCGTCCGAGCGCCAGCCAGTATGCTTTCTCAATCCGGGCTGCAAGGGGGCCGTCGGCCGCATCTTTACTGACACGGTCTGCGAAAGCCTGCATCCAGTTTCGAACACTGGCGTTGTTGAGCAGCATGAGCGCCTGGGGAGCCACGGTCGTGGTGGGTCGCGCTCCCTGACTCACCAGAGGTTCGGGTTGGTCAAAGGCCACCATCGATCCCACCAACTGGCTGCGTTTGACCTGGAAATACACCGACCGGCGCGTGCCCGCCTCGCTGCGATCCCCGGCCCCGTACATCTTCGAATCCAGTAAACCGCTCACCGCCAGAAGACTGTCGCGAATGGCCTCGGATTCGAGTCGTTTGGGCACGCGGCGCACGAACAGGTCGTTGGCCGGGTCGGCGACTTCCTTTGCGGCGTCGCGCAGGACGGCCTGCTGGTAGGCGGCGCTGGTCATCATCACGCGGTGCATCTGCTTGAGGCTTCCCCCGGTGCGCAAGAGTTCGGCCGCGAGCCAGTCCAGCAGTTCGGGCTGCGCCGGGGCGGAACCGGTCTTCCCAAAGTCGTTTGGCGTCGGAACAATCCCGCGACCGAAATGGTGATGCCACAGGCGGTTGACCATCACCCGCGCCGCGAGGGCGCCGGCGCCTTTTTCGGTGTCCAAAATCCACTCGGCAAAAGCCCGCCTGCGCCCCGCGTACGTGGCCCCCTCTGGAGGCTTCCACGCCCAGCGTGCAGGTTCGGCGCGGGAAAGCACTTGGAGAAAACCGGGGGCGGCCACCTCTTCCTTCAAGGCCACATTTCCGCGCTTGAGAACGAAGGTTTCCTTGTACGTCTCCACGCTGCCACCGGCCGTGTGGTATTTCACGGGAGGATAGCTTTCCGAGGCCACGAGCACCTTGGTAAGTCCCGTCGGACGCGTGGGCTGGTTGGCCCACACCGCCATGCGCTTTTTGTTCCACTGGGCGTCCTTTTCAAACCACCACTGCGCGAAAAGCTCCTTCTCCGCTGCGCTGGTGGGAACCGTTGCCGAACGCAAAAGTGTCACCAGACGCGTCCCAAGATGCGGCGCGTCCAAAACCGGAGCACCACCGGCCATGAATCCGATGCGGGGCCTTCCGATGGCCTGCTTGGGCTTGCCATTAAACTCCAGCACCACGCGAACCGGAGCGTCTGCGGGCAATTGCAATGCATCCTTGAAAACAAACGCAGCCTTGTGGGGAACATGCTCCTTGCCCGCCACACTCCATCCCCCTCCCTTGCCGGCCCGCGCCGCCTCCACCCCATTGGACGCCTTATCCTGCTCATAATCCGCCACAGCCGAAACAAGCTCCACCTTCCGCGCCACCGCTCCTCCCGCGCCCAAAACCTCCACGCGCACTCCCGTAAGTTGGAAGTTTCCGGCGCCTTTTCCCGTCTCCGACCCCCGCCCCACGCCCGCCCCGGGCAGGGAGGGATCCGGCAGCGCCTCCACCAAAAGTCCGGAGAGCGGCAACTCCGGAGCGCGCACCACGAACTCGTAAGTCTCCTTCCCCCCAGCCGCCCCCTTGCCGGCGAGGAAGGAGCCATCCGGTTGCGCGACCATTTGCGTTCCCGACGCGGCTTTGACCTGCTCCACATCGGGCACGATCCATCCGTGAATGGGCGTGTTTTTCAGCGCATCAGCGCCCTGAGCCAAAAACGCCTCGAGTTCCTTGCGCAAACGCGCTTCCTCCGCAGCCTGCGCATCCCGGAGTTTTTCGTGGTTGGCGTCCCATGCCGCCTGAGCCGCCTTGGTCTGCTCCGGATCCATGTCCCAGTCGACCTCGCTGCGCACCGTGCCCGTGAAGGTTGCCAGCATACGGTAGTAGTCCCGGGTGGGGATCGGATCGTACTTGTGGTCGTGGCAGCGTGCGCACCCCACTGTGAGCCCCAAGAAAGCCGAACTGGTGGTCGAAAGCATGTCATCCATGTCCTCATACCGGACCCGTTCGAGTTCATTGATGGTGATCTGCGTGGGAAAAACGCCCAGACTCAAAAACGCCGTGGCAGCCAAGGCGTTCCCATGGCCCGGAGCGTACTCATCCCCCGCAATTTGCCATTGCACAAACTTCTGAAAAGGAAGGTCTTCGTTGAAACTGCGGATGAGAAAATCCCGGTAAAAATGCGTCCCCTTGCGGTCGTAGTCCTGCTCAAAGCCGGAGCTTTCCCCGTACCGGGCCACATCCATCCAGTGCCGCGCCCAGCGCTCGCCGTACGCGGGCTTGGCCAGAAGACGATCAATGAGCCGGGGCCAGGCATCCGGCGCCGGATCGGCGACGAACTGCCGGACCTCCTCGGGCGTGGGCGGCAGCCCAGTGAGATCCAAACTCGCCCTGCGGATAAGCACGGCGCGGTCCGCGAGCGGACTGAACTTCAGTCCCTTGGCGGCGGCTTTGGCCTCCAGAAAACGATCCACCGGGTGCTGCCGGCCTGCGACCACCGGCGGTTGCGCTCCGGAGAGCGGCTGAAAAGACCACCACGCGCGGTCTTCGGCGGTCACCACGGCGCCGTCACGCGCCGGTTTTTTGCCCTCCAACAGAGGTTTGCTGTAGGGGGCGCCATGGAGAATCCACTGCTCGATCTTCCGGATAACATCCTCGGGGAGGCGCGGCTTTTTCTCGGGCATGAAAGGCTCCTCCTCATGGCGGAGCATTTTGAGAAGCCGGCTGGCTTCCGGGTGAAATGGGGAGACCGAAGGCCCGTCCGCACCGCCCTTGAGTAAGCCCTCCCGGGTGGCCATGTCCAAATCGCCGCGGGTTTTGTCTCCTCCGTGGCATTTGACGCAGTGCTCCTTCAAAATTCCCGCCACCTCGGCATCAAAGCTTTGAAGGCCTTTGCTCATCCGCTCGGCATGATCCGGCGGGACGGGCGTGACCGCCGCCTGCGCGGCCAGGCGCAGCGCCACGCCCAGGGAAACCGCGGGAATACACGGCGGAAAACCCAAGTGGAACAGGCGTGAAAAAGACCGGTTGGGGGATTGCATACGGAGAAAGACTTTGGAGTAAGACCAGATTCCCGCGGGGTTTGTTAGCCCGAAGCGCCGGTGTCTAAATCAAGCCCAGCTTCATTTTGCCGACTTCGCTGATCATCGACTGGTTCCACGGCGGATCCCAAACCACCTCCACCGCCGCCTCGGCGACGCCCCCGATGGACAGAATTTTCTGTTCCGCCTCCCGCGCGATCACCGGTCCCATACCGCATCCCGGCGCAGTGAGCGTCATCTTCACCTGCACGCGGGCGGCAGAGCCCGGTTCCTGCAAGACGGAGCAATCGTACACCAGTCCGAGGTCGACAATGTTCACGGGAATCTCCGGATCATAGCAGGTCTTGAGCTGCTCCCACACGGCGGCTTCCTCCACGGGAACGGTGGAGGCCTCCGCGCGGGCAGGCTGCGCCTGGGCAGGGGCTTCCATCCCCAGCGCATCGGCGTTTTCCGCCGTGATGCGCGCGAGGCCGTCGCTGGTAGCCACGGTGTAGCTGCCCCCGAGCGCCTGGGTGATCATCACCGTGGAGCCTTTGCTGAGGCGGATTGATTCCCCGCTCGGAATACGGATCGCCTCGCAATCGCGTAACAGTACTTTTTCGGAACTCTCACTCATAAGCTTTTTGTCTGACAGATTCGGATGGGATGTTCGTGAGGCGGTTTAGGACGGGGACGCGTCGCCCTGGGCTGCGGAAGGATTCTGGGCCGAGCCTTTCAAAATAATTTTCACGGGATTTCCAGCCGGAGCCGAAGCGCCCTGGCGCATGCTGTCCAGAAGCGTGGTGGAACCGGAGAGCGCCGGGCGCGTGGCCCCCGCCGCCGGCGCCGCAGGCGCGGGTGCCCCTTCCGGCGCTGGATGCGCCCCTGTTTCGGGAGAGGCGGCCCCGAGCGCGGAGCGCAAAGCGCCCTCAACCAACTGCGCGCAGTGAATTTTCATCGGAGGCAGGGCACCGAGCGGTGCGGCGAGGTCTTCACCGGACATTTCCAGCGCCTCCTGCGGCGTGCGGCCCGCCAGCAACTCGGTGGCGACGCTGGCAACGGCAATCGCGGTTTCGCAGCCAAAGCTCTGGAACGTGGCGCGGTCAATGACGCGGCGGCCGGCTTCGTCCTCCCGGAACTTCAGCCACATCCGCAGCATGTCTCCGCAGTCCGCCGAACCCGCGGTGCCCACCGCGTCGGCATCCTGCATTTCCCCCAGGTTTTTGCGCACCTTGAGGGCCTCCTGAATTTTGGCCTGAATATCACTCATAAATTGCACTTCGCAGACGTTCCCCTTTTTCCGCCAGCACCCGCTACGCCAACTCGTATCGCGGCAGGGACGGATCCACCTCGCAGCTCCACGCATCGATTCCTCCCCGCAGGCTGCGTACATTCGTCATCCCGTGTCCCTCAAAGTAGGCCGCGGCATCCAGGCTGCGGATACCATGGTGGCACACAAAAACCACCTGCTTGGAACGGTCCCATGCGGGGATCTGGTGCATGAGTTCTTCATTCAAGAGCAGCGAGCCACCGATATGCACCGCGTCATATTCTTCGCGGGTGCGGATGTCCACCAGCACGGCCTCCCCCGCCTGCAGCAGGGCCTGCGCCTGAGACGGCGTCACCTCCCGGTGCGCGTCAGCATCCCGCGCATTCGCCAGAAAATCCACCACCTCCGGCACAGGCAGCCCCCCGTTGCGCTCACAAACCTGCTGGAGGGTTTCCTCCGGGCGGAAACCGCAACTGGAGCAGCCGCCAATGTGATACTGGCGGAACAAGGCGCGCTGCGCGCCGGGGAAGGCGTACAGCAGTTCCTGCATGGTCATTTCCGGATGGACGGGGGCGGACGGGGCACTGGACATGCCCGCCAAGGTAGGGCTTTCCCGGGTGGCTGACAACCGTGCCCCGCGGTTTCGCCCCCCGCGGAACCTCTTGACCGGGATTTTTCCCGTCCGAATATGCATCCTTATGCGATTTCAGACTCTTTGGGAGGGACGTTGGATTTTTGCGGTGGTGCTGGCCCTGGCGGCCGCGGGGCTTTACTACCGCAACATCTGGGTCACCGCGCTCGGGGTCGGGGCAACACTCTTTTGCTTGAACTTTTTCCGGGACCCGGACCGCGCGGGCTCCACGGATCCGCGGGATCT
>JBILWF010000152.1:0-6199 GCA_044370075.1 Chthoniobacteraceae bacterium
CCAGCGTCCAAACACCCCGCGGAAGTGCACGCGTTCCAGAACCGGTGTGCGAACACGACCAGGTTAGCAGCCTCTGGTTTTGATCGTTTTGCATAAAAAACAAGCGGGGGGGAAGTCTCGAGTAATTTATGCCGGGCGGTCACACACCGGGAACTACGGTGGGCAGAGGCTTACACAGCATCGGCAGTACACAAACTCAATATTTGCATTAGGCTCCCTTATCATACAGCCAACCCAAGCAGCTTTTCCCCAAGCAGCCCCATCCGAATGGGTATTGCTTTAGGAAGCCGACTGCATCGAAATCGCCGTCCCCCATCCCTCATCCGGGCTCCCACCCCCTTCCTCCTATGAAAACACATCTGCCGTTCACCGCGCTGCTGCTCTTTCCCGCTCTGGCCGCTCCGCTCTTTGCCGGGGACGAAAACCAGGTCGAAATCGCCAAGCAAGGCGGCTTTGTACCCAAGATTGCGAACGCCTCGGATGAGGGACAAAACGCGATCCAAAAATTCTCCATCGCCGCGGGGCTCCAAGCGCGTCTTTGGGCGGCCGAACCGCTGCTTGCCAACCCGGTCGCCTTTGCCACCGATGAAAAAGGCCGCTGGTACGTGAGCGAAACCTTCCGCCTGCATGCGGGGGTGTCCGACATCCGGGCGCACATGAACTGGCTTCAGGACGAACTTGCCAGCAAAACCCTCGACTCGTTTCTGGCCATCCTCAAGGGCGATGCGAAGGTGGATCTTGAAAAAAACGGTCAAAATTCCGAGCGCGTCCAGCTTGTGTGGGATTCCAAGGGAACGGGCAAGGCGGACAGCTCCCGGATTTTCGCCGAGGGATTCAACGCACCGCTCGATGGAATTGCGGCGGGCATCCTTGCCCGCAAAGGCAGCGTGTACCTCACGAGCATCCCAGACCTCTGGCTTTTGAAGGACACCAAGGACGCCAAAACCGCCGACCACCGCCAATCCCTCGCGCGCGGATTTGGCATCCGCACCGGCTTCCTCGGACACGACCTGCACGGCCTGCGCATGGGACCCGACGGCCGGCTCTACTTCACCGTCGGCGACCGGGGCGGCAACGCGAAGGGCCACGACGGCAGCACCGCCTACAACCCGGAGACCGGCGCCGTGTACCGCTGCGAGCCTGATGGCACCGGCCTCGAGCTGTTCGCCATCGGCCTGCGCAATCCCCAGGAACTGGCCTTTGACCAGTACGGCAACCTCTTCACGGGGGACAACAATTCGGACGCCTCCGATCCCGCCCGGTGGGTGTATGTGCTTCCCGGAAGCGACAGCGGATGGCGTATCGGCTGGCAGTTTTTGGGCCAGCCGGTCCCGCGCGGCCCCTGGCTCGGCGAACGCCTCTGTTACCCCGCATGGAAGGGCCAGCCCGCGTACCATCTTCCGCCCGTGGCGGTTTTGGGCAACGGACCGAGTGGTCTCACCTACCACCCCGGCACCGGTCTGGGCGACACGTGGAAGGAACATTTCTTCCTGGCCAACTTCAGCGGTTCCACAAACCGCAGCGGCATTTTTGCAGTCACGGTTTCCCCACAGGGCGCCGGATTCCGGATGTCCGAACCCCAAAAACCCGTCTGGGACATGCTGCCCACGGATGTGGAGTTCGGCGTGGACGGCTCGCTTTACGTACTCGACTGGGTGCAGGGGTGGGGCATGAACGGCAAGGGCCGCATTTACGCGTTCTCGCACGAGAAGGGCCAGACCGCGTTGGAGAAGGAAACCCAGAAACTGATCGGCGAAGGAATGGAAAAACGCGATGTGGCCGAGCTCAGCCGCCTGCTCGCGCACGCCGACATGCGCATCCGACAGGAGGCCCAGTTTGAACTGGCCGCGCGCAAACAAACCGGAGCACTGCGGAACGCCGCGCAAAAAGGCGCCACGCTGCAGGCTCGTCTACACGGCATCTGGGGCTTGGGACAGCTCGCACGCAAGGATGCCGGTGCTGCCGAATCGTTCGCCGCGCTGCTGCGCGATGCAGATCCGGAAGTGCGGGCGCAAGCGGCCAAAACCGCGCGCGAACTGCCCAAGGCCGCTCTGGAAAAAGGCCCTCTCTATGAGGCGCTGATGGCCGCTCTCGAAGATTCCAGCGAAAGGGTGCGCGCCTTCGCGGCGATCACGCTCGGCAAGGCTGCGCAATCGCGCACCATCGAGCCCCTCCTTGCCGTGCTGCGCAAGGATCAAACCAACGATCCGGTTCTGCGGCATGCCGTGGCCATCGGTCTGGCGAACAGTGCCCTGCCGTCCGCCCCGTTCGTCAACGGCAACGCCCTCGCCCCGGAAGCCGCCGGCAGTGAATCGGGCATCCGGCAACTCTCCGCGGCGGCGCGCAAGGACGCCGAACCGCGGGTTCGCATAGGCGCGGTTGTGGCGCTGCGCCGGTTGCGTAGCCCGGAGCTGGCCGCTTTTTTAACGGACTCTGATCCGCTGGTTGTCGCGGAGGCCGTCCGGGCCATTCACGACGAACACATTGATTCCGCGCTCCCCGCCGTTGCCGCCCTTGCCAACCGGATGGATGAGTGGCTGCAGCTTCCCGCCGGCACGCGCGAGGAACCCGGGCCGCGGGACGGCCTCGTGCGGCGGGTGCTTAACGCCAACTACCGCGTCGGCGGCACCGAACAAATCCGCGCTTTGTTGGGCGCCGCCGGCCGGGAAGATCTGGCGGAATCGCTGCGGCAGGAGGTTTTCCAGGGCCTGACCCAGTGGGAAAAACCGTTTGCAGTCGACCGAGTCACCGGTCTCTACCGGCCCCTGCCCGAACGCAACCCGAGGGCGATCATCGAGCCGCTTGAGGCCGCTCTCGGCAGCCTCCTCCAGAGCGCAAGTGCCTCCGCACAAATCGCAACGCTCAAACTGGCCGCCAGCCTAAAACTCCCGCCCTCAGCCCTGAAACTCCGGGAACTGCTCGCAAACACGCAAGCCGCACCCGCCGTGCGCGCGGAGGCCTTGCACACCATGGCAGCTCTGCAGGACCCGGAAACCTCCGCGGCGATTCAGACGGCCGCCGGGGACAAGGCGGAACCGGTGCGCAAGGAGGCGCTGCGCCTGCAGCTCGAACTCAAACTTCCCGGGGCGCTGCAGGTTGTCTCCGCCATTCTGGAGAAGGGCAGCCTTGGCGAAAAACAAAACGCCCTGACCGCCCTCGCACACGTGGAGGATCCCGCCGCCGCCGCCCTTGCCGAGGGTCAGATGGATCAGCTCTTGCAGGGCAAGCTGCGCCCGGAGTTGGAGCTGGAAGTTCTGGAAGCCGCGAACCGCTTCCCCGCGCTGCGTACCAAACTGGACGCCCACGCCGCCGCATTGCCGGCGGGCAATGAAATGGCCCCCTACCGGTTCGCCCTCCAGGGGGGCAACGCAAGCGAGGGCAAAAAAGTCTTTTATGAAAAGGCGGAAGCGATGTGCATGCGCTGCCACAAAATCAAAAAAGATGGCGCTGAGGTAGGCCCGGAATTGACCGGTATCGGAGCCCGCCAAACACGCGAATACCTGCTTGAGTCCATCGTCAACCCGAATGCCAAAATCGCGGAAGGGTTCGACAGCCTGCTGGTGACACTTACCGACGGCTCGATTCAAGCGGGCATCCGCAGGGCGGAGTCCGAAGCCGAATTGCAGATCATGCCTCCCACGGGCAAGCTCGCACGGATCCCCAAGGCACGCATTAAATCAGTGGAGAAAGGCCCCTCGGGCATGCCCCCTCTCGCCGCCGTGCTTTCCAAGCGCGAGCTGCGCGACCTCATCGAGTTCCTCGCCTCCCAGCGCTAATACCCGCCCGCCCTACGATGAGCCAACACCCCCCGTCGGCAACCTCCCCCCGGATCCCCCACCGCGCGGGCTGGAAAACAGCAGGCACCCTGCTCGCGACCGCCCTCAGCCTCGCGCTCGGCCACCCACGCGCGCGGGCTCTGGAGCCGGTTCCCGACAAACTGGTGGTGCTCACCTTTGATGATTCGGTTGCCAACCACGCCACCTACGTGGCGCCACTGCTCAAAAAATTGGGGTTCGGCGCTACATTCTTCATCACCGAGGGGTTCACCTTCCTCACGGACAAGGAACACTACCTGAGCTGGGAGCAGATTCAGGCGATGCACCAGATGGGATTCGAGATCGGCAACCACACGCGCAACCACAAGGGCGTGGCCAACCTCACGCCGGAAACCCTGCTCGCCGAAATCTCCCACATCGAAGAACGCTGCGAAGCCCACGGCATTCCCAGGCCCAAAACCTTTTGTTACCCGGGCTACGGAGCCTCGCCGGTTGCAGCCCAGTTTTTGCGCAACCGCGGGTATGTGTTCGCGCGCTCCGGCGGCAACCGGGTGTTTGATCCCGCCCGGGATGACGCCTTGATTCTGCCCCAGGCCTTTGACGGAAAACCCAACTGCACCCTCGAGACCTTCAAAGCCGCGGTTGAAAACGCGCGGGATGGAAAAATTGCCATCCTCACCTTCCACGGAGTGCCCGACATCCAGCACCCGTGGGTGTCCACCGAGCGCGAGAAGTTTGAGGGCTACATGCAGCACCTCAAGGACACCGGCTCCAAAGTAGTCTCCCTCGCTGATTTGAGCCGCTACGTCGCCCCCAAACCCGCACCGCCCGCCACGCCACCTTCCGCGCCGGCCGCCGATTCGAAATAAACGCCATGAGCGGGGGCCGCGCCCAACAGTACCTCTGCGTGGATGTCGGTGCCGAAAGCGGCCGCATCATGGCGGGCGCATGGAACGGCACCAGTCTCCGCCTGGAAGAAACACACCGCTTCTCCAACGGCCCCGTACCCGTGGGGAACACCCTGCGCTGGGATTTGCTTGGACTCTGGAGGGGCATCCTCGCGGGAATGCGCCGCGCCCATGCGCTCCACGGCAACAACATTTGCTCCATCGGCGTTGATACATGGGCGCTCGACTACGTCCTGCTCGACGCACACGGTGAATGGCTCGGGCTGCCCTATTGTTACCGCGATGTGCGCACCCGTGGACTCGTGGAGGAACTCTGCCGCCGCGTGCCGCGCGCCGACGTTTTTGCGGAAACAGGTCTCCAGTTCATGGAGATCAACACGCTGGTGCAGTTGCTCGCGGTTCAGCGCGAAAACCCGCGCCTTCTCGACCAGGCACGCACCCTGCTGCTCATCCCGGACTGGATCCACGCGGCGCTTTCCGGCCAGCACAGCTGCGAGTTTACCAACGCCACCACCACCCAGTTTCTGAATCCCGCAACCGGCCAGTGGGCGCTTTCCCTGCTCGAGCGTCTCGAGATTCCCACACATTTTTTGCCTCCGCTCATCGGCCCGGGCACCGCACTCGGACCGCTGCTCAAACCCGTCGCGGAGGAAACCGGTCTCTCCCGTGTGCACGTGGTCGCGCCGGCAACGCACGACACGGGATCGGCCGTGGTGGCCGTTCCCACGCACCACACAGGCCGGTGCACCTGGGCGTACCTGAGCTCCGGTACATGGTCGCTGCTGGGTGTTGAAATCCCCCGGGCAAACCTCTCGGGAGCGGTGCTGAAGTACAATTTCACCAACGAAGGCGGCGTCGACGGCACATACCGCCTCCTGCGCAACATCATGGGCCTGTGGCTGGTTCAACAGCTCCGGCGCGCGTTCGAAGAACGCGGCGCGCCCGCGGATTACGCGGCGCTGGTGGAGCAGGCGCACCAGGCGCCTCCGCTGCGCTCGCTGGTGGATCCGGATGACCCCGGGTTTCTGCGTCCCACCAACATGGTGGAGGCGGTTCAGAGCGCGTGCCGTGCGCGCGGAGAACCCGTGCCTGAAACCGAGGGGGAGCTTGTACGGTGCGTGCTCGAGAGCCTCGCCCTGCGATACCGACAGGTCATTGACTGGCTCGAGGAAATCACCGGCACGCCGATCGAAGTCATCCATATCGTGGGAGGCGGCAGCCGAAACGCGCTCCTTAACCAGTTCACCGCCGACGCCTGCAACCGGCCGGTGATTGCCGGTCCGGTGGAAACCACCGCGCTCGGCAACCTGCTGTGGCAGGCGCGCAGCGCGGGCGAGATCGGCTCCCTCGCGGAAGCGCGTGCGGTGGTGCGGGCCTCATGCGCGGGCGAGATCCGGGAATTCAACCCGCAGCGAGAGAATCTTGCCCTCTGGGAGTCGGCTCATGCACGATGGCGGGCCAAGGTTGTTTAGGAGACCGTTCCCGTTGCGGAGTCTACTCCTCCGCAACCCACCA
>JBILWF010000153.1:0-6178 GCA_044370075.1 Chthoniobacteraceae bacterium
CTCAGAAAAATCAAAGCCCTCTTTTCCGGGGCTTCCTCCGAGGGAGAGCGGCAGGCGGCACAAGCGGCCATGGATCGGCTTCATGAGAGGATCCGCGCCGCAGAGGCGGAAAAACAAACAGAGGATCCACCCGTAGAATTCCGATTTTCGCTGAGAAACCCTTGGTCGTTAAGGCTGTTTCTCGCCCTGTGTCGCGCGAAAGGTTACCGGCCCTACAGACATCCGAGGATGCGGCGTACCTCGGTGTGTGTCAGAATTGGAGCCCGCCGAGTCCACACGGATCTGTGGCCGGAATACTTGGAGATGGACCGGGTGCTAACCGAACATCTCGGGGAACTGGCCGACCAAATCATTGCCGACTGTATCAACCCGGACAAATCCGATGCAGAAACGATCCAAGGTTTGCCGGCCCAAGACAGGACCGGCACTGAAATGGAGGGTTGAAAGGGCATGCTCAATGCCTTGTCCAGAGGACCGTTCTGGGGCTTCAAAAATCCGTCCTGCGGCGGCGGTTTCCGCAATGCGCAGGGGCGGCGTCCCCGTCCCTCGGTGAGTGGAGGCCTTCAAGAGATGCGACTCCGGCTTAAAAGGTTTCGAGTTTCACCGTCACTTGACACCCCGATCGATCGGGATACCGTATGACGGATGGAAACCGTCACCATTTCTCCAAAGTTCCAAGTTGTTATCCCGCAGAAAATTCGTGAAGGCATGGGACTTCGGTCCGGCGAAAAAGCCAAGGTATTTTCCTTCAAAAACCGGATTGAAATCATTCCCGTACGCGAAATTCGAAAACTGCGCGGATATCTCAAGGGCATGGATACGACACTGGTTCGGGACGGCGACCCCCTATGAATCTGGTAGATTCCTCGGCGTGGCTGGCCTACTTCGCGGACGAGCCGTCGGCCGATTTTTTTGCCGAGGCTATAGAAGACACGGATCTTCTGGTGGTTCCCTCGGTGTGTATCTACGAGGTTTTCAAGGTCATTTTGAAAGAAATAGGAGAGGACGCGGCTTTCTCGGCGGTGGCAGCGATGCACCAGGGAGCCGTGGTTGATTTGGATGCCGGTCTCGCGATGGAAGCCGCCTCGTTGGCGCTGGAAGAAGGGCTGGCATTTGCGGACTCCGTTATCTACGCCGTGGCGAAGAAACACGACGCCATGCTGTGGACTCAGGATGCCCATTTTGAAGGCAAGTCCGGTGTTCGGTTCAAAGCGAAGACCGCCTGAGCCTGATACCCAACTTATTCGGGCCCCTGGATTTTGGCCGTTGCAAAAGTCAGGCGGGAGTCGCGCCTGCCATCGGCTTCGTTGCCCCGCAGGCGAGACACTCGCGCTATATTGTTGCAAAATTCTGGAGGCGCCTTGCGATCGGTCCCTCCCTGCCAAAAAAAAATTCCCCGACCGCGTGACCGTGTCCGTGAGCACAGCGGCGGATGTCCTCGACCGGCACGTACCGGCAGGACGGACTGAGCATGCCATCCTTCGGCACATCCTCGCGGCCGCCGCAATCGCCGCGCGCGTGCGCTTTGTCATCCTTCCGCACACTGCCTGCATCAAGCGCGGCGGCTTGGCTACCAACCCGACCCAAATCCGCCGCACCGCGCTGAGCAGGATCCCATGGGGCCACGCCAAAACCTTCAAATAGCCGCGCAGGCGACGCGCAGCCGTGATCATAGACCCACCGCTCAAGCGGGCGATGTCGTCGGGCATTAGAAAAGATTACCCGGAAAACGTGTTACAATAACACTCATGAAGACTGTCCGCGCCCAAAAAAACCACTTACCAAGCCGGGACGCCCCTCCATGACTCCGTTCTCCATCCTCCGTCATTTGGCCATCGCCACCCTCGTCGTCCTGCCTTTGGTCCTGTCTGCAGAAGCCCCCGCCTTCCGGGGGCCCACCCCGGGAACACGGCGGACCATCACTCTCCCCACCGTCGACATTTCCGGGGATAGAACGCGTCAGGCCGTCATCGCGCGAGGCACCGAAACAGCCTACCACGGCCACTGTGACACCCTCCTGATGGCCGATGGCAAAACCATGCTGGCCGCCTGGAGTGTCAACCACGCGGGCTACCTCGGTCCGCTCGCCCGCAGCGGGGACGGCGGCCGCACGTGGAGCGCCCCGCTGCCAACCCCCTCCGACTGGGGGGAGGTTAAAACCACGACACCGGTTCTCCACCGCCTTACCGATCCAAGCGGCGTTGAACGGATCTTTATTTTTGGAGGCTGCGATTTTCCGGGCAACATCCGGCGGGCTTTTTCCGAGGACGGGGGGAAAACTTGGTCGGCGATGGAAGCCACGGGCCTCGTTGGAGAGGTCGCGCCCAAAAGCATCCTGCCCTTTGATTCCGGCAAGCGCCTCGTGATGTGGTCAGACCGGCGCGATCCGAAAAATTCCAGGGATCCCAATCCCGTGGTGTGGCAGAGCGAGTCGCTGGACGGGGGTCTCACGTGGAGCCCCGAGCGCGTGATTTTGGTGGTGCCCGGTCAGTGGGCGCAACCCAGTGTGGTCCGGTCCTCCGACGGCAAAAAGCTGCTCATGCTCATGCGCGAAAACACGCGGCGGCATCACTCCCTATACTCCACGAGCGACGACGAGGCCCGCACCTGGAGCGAACCCCGAGAACTGCCCGCCGAATTGACCGGAGACCGGCATGTCATCAAACACGCCCCGGACGGCCGCCTCGTGATTGCCTTTCGCGACATGTCGGTCGCGAGCACAACCTACGGCCACTACGTGGCATGGGTGGGAACCTTCGAGAACATACTCAACCGGGAGGAGGGCCAGTACCGCATCAAATTGCTCCACAACGCTGCGCGCACCGCAGCGGAGCCTGCCGGAACCGGCAACACCGACTGCGGCTACTCCGATCTCGAGTTGCTCAAGGACGGAACGATCGTGGCAACCACCTACGTCAAACTCAATGCCGGTGCCGAGAGGCACAGCGTCGTCAGTACGCGTTTCAAACTGGCGGAAACGGACGCCCTCGCCGCGCAGGAAAAATCCCGCGCAACATCGAACGCACTGCTGCCGGCGGGCTGGGATCCCGCGCTGGCTGGCGACCTCGTGATGCAACAACTCGTGCGGGTCAGCGCTCCGCAGGTGAAGGGTGCCCACGACGCGGAGTTTGTGTGCGTTGATAAACGCGCCTACATCGTCGAACACGCCAACGACAAGGAACCCGGCCACGGGGCCGGCGCCGCCATGTACTGCGTGCTAAGCGTTTTGAACTTGGAAACGTTGAAGGTTGAAAAGACCCACCTGCTTGCAAAATCCGGACAGACATTCTCCAACGTGACCCTGCCGGACGCGCAGGTTTTTGTGCCCCGCATCGTGCGCAAGGATGCCCACACGCTCCGCACTTTTTTTTGCAGCCAGCCGCGCGGTACCGAGGCACTCACGTGGTACCGCGATTTCGACCTCGCCACCCAGACCTTTGAGCCCGGCATCCACAAAGCCAGGCTCCAAACCGGAGCCGGGACGTTCGACATGGAGCCGCGGCACCTTCATGCCGATGCCGCGGCGCAGGGCTTTAAGAGGGCTCCAGTGGTTGAGGGGTTGTACATCTTCGACTCCTTCAAAGAATTCGACGGGAAACGTTACGTCGCCCTCAACAACTTTCCCGGTAGACAGAACGCGCTCGCTATTCTGCAGGACGACTTTGAGACCTTCACGGTTGTTGGCCACTACAACGAACCCCAGGCGCAACAGCTCAGTGAATCCGCCGTCCAGCGGTTGCCGGACGGCACGTGGATGGCAATCTGCCGCAACGATTCCGGCAACTATCACTTCACCACCAGCCGGGATGGGAAAACGTGGTCGGTTGGCAGGCCCGAGCCCCTCGTTCCGAACGGACTCAACTCCAAGCCCACCTTCAACAGGTTTGGCGGCGTCTACTACCTGGGCTGGCAGGAGGACACCCGCATTCAGGGCTGCCGCCGCAGCGTCTTCAACGTGGACGTTTCGAAAGACGGAAAAACGTGGGCTCGCAAATACCGCTTTGAAACCCCGCACTCCTTTCAATATCCCACGTTCCACGAACACGACGGCACCGTCTGGCTTTCGGTCACGCAGAGCGACCATGGTGGCACAACCGACCACATCATGTTCGGCCGGTTGGAGGCCGTCGGACAATTCGAGTCCCAGACCGGCCAGGCGCGCATCCCGTGGCCGCCTCCGCCGCCCGCCGAACTTCCGGTGTTGAAACGCGGAGTCAGGCTGTTCACCGACCGCGAGTACGTCGCGGACGAAATTCCCGGGCCGGCTCAGGGCCTCGTGTTCCATCGCACCCGCATCGAAACAGTGGGGATTGAGGTGACCAAACAGGGGACGCTTTTTGCGCTCACGCCGGCGGCACGACCGGGCGCCGCGAGCCGGGAGGAGGAGCTCAAAAAGGCCGGCTTCGTCCAGGTTGCCGTCCCCGAGTCCCAGTTGTTTCCGGGTGAAATCAACCGCGTCAACCTCTACCGAAAACCGGTGCGACGGGGTGAAAGGTTTGCTTTCAAAAAGATGGTGCTTCTGGTGCTTGCGGACGGCGCCGAGGTGCGCGACGAGGACGGACTCACCCCCGTCCTCATCTCAAATCCGGGGGCGGCTTTTCAGGATGCGGCGCGTCCCGGGGCCATGATCATCGGGATGGACCGCACCCCAAAGGGGCGCATCTGGGGATGCTGGACCGGGACCGGCGACAGGAGGGACGGGTATTTCCTGCTGGCCTCCAGTGACGACGGAGGTATTTCGTGGTCCAAACCGCGTCTGGCGGTCGGTGCGCGTACCGACCGCACCCAGAAACGCAGCGGCGCGCTGGTCGGCAACCTCTGGACGGATCCAAAGGGAAGGCTGTGGCTGTTTTTCGATCAGCAACTCGGCGACCCGAACAAGCGTATTACCAACTGGTACGTCCGCTGCGATGCGCCCGACGCAGAGGAGCCGGTGTGGACGGACCCGGTTCAGTTTGCGGAAGGATGCACCCTCAACAAACCCACCGTGCTCAAGAACGGTGACTGGTTGCTGCCCGTTTCAGACTGGCACCAAAAAACCGCCCGGGTGTTCGCCTCCACCGACGCGGGTGCGCATTGGGCTGAACGCGGGAATCTGCAATTTCCCGAATGGGAGTTTGACGAACACATGATGGTCGAGCTCAGGGACGGACGTCTCTGGATGCTGGCGCGCACCAAGGGCCAGCCCCATGAAAGCTTCTCCACCGACGGAGGCAGTACGTGGAGCGCGCCGCAACCCGCTGCGAGCGTGAAAAATGTGAACGCCCGATTTTTTCTCCGCAGACTCCGGTCCGGTCGTATCCTGCTGGTGAAAAACGGCGCGCCCACCGAGCGCCTGCAAAAGCGCACCCACATGAGTGCATGGCTCTCCGAAGACGAGGGGCGTTCGTGGAAGGGCGGCCTCCTCCTCGATGAGCGCAACGCCGTTTCCTACCCGGACGGATTTCAGTCTCCCGACGGACTGATCCACGTCCTCTACGACTGGAACCGACACACCGATGCGGAAATTCTCATGGCCCGCTTCCGGGAGGAGGATGTCCTCGCCGGCCGCCTTGTTTCGAAGGATGCCCGGATGCAGGTTCCAGCCAACAAGGCCACCGGACCGAAGCCCGAGAAACTCTACAACGGCATCGAACTTGCGGACGTCTGGCCACCCCGCTTTCTCGACCCGGATTCCACCGAGCCAATGGAGGTGCCTTACTTGAAGGCAAAGCCCAAAGTCATTCCCATCGACCTCGGCAGGCAACTTTTTGTGGATGATTTTCTGATCGAGAGAACGACGTTGAAGCGCACCTTTCATCGTGCGCAGAAGTTTGAGGGCAATCCGGTTTTCAAGGCGGAGACGGAGGTCGAGAAGAAGCGCAACAGCGTGGTTTATCTCGGCCAGGGCGGATTGTTTTTTGAGCCGAAGGAGGGGCTTTTCAAAATGTTCTACACAGCGGGCTGGCGCGGCCCACTCGCCTTGGCAACCAGCCTTGATTTAAAGACCTGGACGCGGCCGGAACTGGGACTCCATGGCGGCAACCTGCTGCTGCCCGGCGGAGCAGCCTGGGGCGCTGGAGACGGCACCACGGCGGGCACCGACAACGCGCTGTGGTATGACGTTTCGGCATCCGACCCCGCGGAAAGGCTGAAGTATTTGACCTGCTGGATGCACGCGTCGAAGGACCAGCGCGTC
>JBILWF010000154.1:0-6169 GCA_044370075.1 Chthoniobacteraceae bacterium
AACACGCTGGGTTCGCCGACCCGCTCCGGAACGGGGCGCGGGGACACCCCCACGCGCGCCGGCAAGCGGGAAGCCGCGATGGCGTCTGCACGCAGGTTGCGGTCGACCGTTTCCGACAAAGCGGCGAGAGCCTCCGTGGAGGGCAAGGGAACCAGCGAAACCGATCCGGTGTACTGGTGGGTGTTGAACGAGGGCACACCGCGGGAGTTGGTTTTGGGCGTGGTCGGCAGCCCCTTGATATTTGCCACAACCAACTGCCGGTGTCGGGAATCCACGGCAAGCGCCCCCGGAAACCATCCCACAGGAATGAGTCCCGTAAGCCGCGACTCGCGCTCGGCCGGGTCAAAATGAATCACCGCCACCGCGTTTTGGGATCCGTTGGCGGCGTACAAAGTCCGGCCATCCGGCGAAAACGCGAGAGCGTTGGGGGATGCCCCGAACAACTCGGCGGCGTTGCGCCTCGCCCAAATCGTTTCCACCACCGCATCAGTTTTTGTATCCACAACGGTCAGGGTATCCGAACCGGCGTTGGCGCAGACGACGTATCGCCCGTTAGGGGAGATTGCCAAAGCGCAGGGATGCAAACCGACGGGAACTTCGCGAATGGAAGGCTCCCGATCCCCGCGCAGGTCGATTACGCTGAGGGTTCCCTCCCGGGCGATGTGGCGCACCGAATCCACGCGCACCTCGGTGCCACGGCCCGCGGGACCTGTCAAATCCCCGGGTTGCGGACGGCCACCTCCCCAGTTGCTGACATATGCCTTGTCGCCCGAGACCGCTACATCCAAAGGCGCAACTCCAACGGGAAAGGACCGCGTGATCTCTCCGCTGGAGGGATCCAGTTCTAAAAGCTGGTTGCTGAGGTTTCCGCACACCAGCATCCGCTTTCCCCGAGCATGAAAGGCGATTCCGGCGGGAATTTCCTGCTTGCGCCGGGGAGCGTTTGCCGGCGGCAGGGGCAGCGAGTGGGAACTGAGGAGGCTTCCGTCGGAAGCCACGGCGAAAACCTTCACGCTGCCCTGCACATTGCTCAGGTACACCCACTTTCCGTCCGGCGAGTACTGCAGACCCGCGTAACTGGCCAAGCCCTTTTTGTCTGGCTCCAAAATGTTCGCAGATGCGGGATCGGGAACAGCCTCTTTACGGTTTTCGTTGGGCAGTGCCACGCGCTGCAGGATGCCTCCCGAGACGGAATCCAGAACGAGCAGTTCGCTGGTTTTTCCCGAAACAAGCACGCGGCGCGAATCGGGGGACAGGGCGAGAACCTGCGGTCGCAGGCCGGCCAGAGTGGTGGTCTTGCCGTGGGGGGTGATGGTTTGGTTCACCGGGGTCACCAAACGATCACCCTCCTTGGTGCCTACAGTCTCTCGGGAAGCAACACTCTGCCCGGGAGGCAACTCAGCATGAGCCGCAAGCGGCAGGGCCGCAAGAAAGAGTAAGAACGCGGGGTGCATAGCGAAAACCCCATCCTACACGGACTTGCACGGACTTGCACGTGCAGACGCCGGCTTACGTCAACCTCCAACGTGCCGGGGGAGAGCCCCGGCAATAGCGCGACCCGTGTACCGGGGCAGCCGCCAGCGCGCGGGCCAACGCCTTCCAGCGCATAAGACCGGACTGCTGCAAAACGCATTTCCATTTCTCCCGAATTTTAAAAAGCTGAAAGGCACGCCAGCCCTCGCGGAGCATCTGCCTCTGAGCGGGTGAGTTCGCTTCCGAGTGAAACGTCTTGTAATGCACTTTTCGGACGAAGGCTCTCATGCCGTTCCAGTCGTTGGATTGATTGCGATCATGCCGCCGGTACCCAAGGATCACCTCGTTAAGAAACTCTAAAGGGCCCTGCCGACTCAACCGGATGGATACGTCCCAGTCCTCACAATGCAGGAGCTCCGGATCGTACAATGCGCCACGCATGTAGTTTTCACGGCGGGCCAGTAAAACCCCTGGTGGGAAAACTGTTGCCACCCATGCCAAACTCTCGAGCGTGGTCGGCTCCTCCGGTTTCAACGCGCGCTCATCCCCTCCGATGAACACGCGTCTGCTCCGTCCAAAATCGGCAAACGCACCGGGACGAATACCCTCCCCCCGCAGACCGATCAGCTCCGCCAAACCATGAACTCCAACCGCCAATGGGGAGAATTCTAACCGCGAGGTCAACATTTCCAAAGCCCGCGGCTGCCACATGTCGTCCGCGTCCATGAAGGACACGTACCGGCTGCCCCGATGCATTAGAAAAAAGCCCTCGTTGCGGCTCCGCGATTTACCCATGCAGGGGTGACGGAATATCCGGAATCGTTTGTCCCTGCGTGCGAAGGATTTTCCGATATGGAAGGTTTCATCCGTGGATCCATCGTCCATTACCAAACATTCCCACCGAGGAAATGTCTGTTCCTCAATGCTCTGGAGGGTTGCAGCCAAAAACCGCGCCGCGTTGCGCGCGGGCACCACGATGCTCACCAAAGGCACGCGTCTCCCTGTCCGGGCATAAAACGTCCGCGGCCTGATTCGTCCCTCAAAGCCCCCCGCTGCTTCTCCATTTTTCATTCCATGCCCCCCCGCGCTGCTTTGACCACTCCAACTCCTCCGGTCTCTGCCCAATCTCGCTCCGAAAACGCCCTGCTCGAGTCTCAAAGTTTTCGGAACTCTCGTAAATGAATCGACGCCATCGCCAAATCCGGCCGCAGCATCCGATTTACTCGGGGTCCACCACGGGGGGCGCGCGCGGACTTTTCCCCGTGGCAAAAGCGGCCTCCACCCGACGGGTTTACTCCCACAAAATCAAACTGCGCGCAACCTCCCCGCGCTCCAGAGCCGCATAGGCTTCGTTGATCTGCTCCAACCGCCACGTACGCGTCAGCAGCGCATCCAACTCCAGCAGACCCGCCCGCTGTAAATCGGCCATGCGGGGCAAGTCCACCCGGGGCCGCATTGAACCGTAAAGCGATCCCTTGAGAGTCTTTTCCGCGTAAAGAAGCTGGTTGGCATTGATCGCCGCCCGCGCATCACCCCGACAAATTCCCGTCACCACGCAGGTCCCTCCTTTGCGCAACGCATCGAAGGCCTGCTCTATCGGCCCGGGCAGACCAATGGCCTCAAACGTGTAATCCGCACCCTGCCCCCCCGTGAGCTCCCGGATTGCTGCTACCGGTTCGCAGGAGCTGGCATCCACAAAATCGGTTGCACCCAGGGCGCGCGCATGACCCTCCTTGGAAGCCACAACATCCACGGCAATGATGCGCCGCGCTCCCACGAGACGCGCACCCTGCACAATGTTCAACCCCACCCCGCCGCATCCCCACACCGCGACTGTGGACCCGGCCTGTACCTGTGCCGCGTTTGTCACAGCGCCCACGCCGGTGATTACTCCGCAGCTCAACAACGCCGCATGGGCGAAGGAAATATCCGCGGGAATCTTAACCACGGCAGCCTCAGGCATTGTGGAGAGGGAGCTGAAAGTCGAAACGCCCGCGTAATGTCGGATGCTCTCCCCGCGCACATTACGAAACCTGGTCTGGCCATCCGGCATCAGACCCGTAAAACGCATTTTTGTGCCCAGATCACACAGCGCCGGGCGCCCCCGCTGGCAGTAGTCGCACCGACCGCATGACGACCTCCAAATTGGCCACACTGGATCCCCCGGTTGCACTGAAGAAACTCCGCGGCCAACCATCTCCACCACACCCGCTCCCTCATGACCCAGGATAATCGGCAGCGGCATGGGTAAGTCCCCTCGCATCACATGAAGGTCGCTGTGGCAGACACCCGCTGCCTTCATGCGCACCTGAACCTCCCCCTCGC
Source organism: Chthoniobacteraceae bacterium (assembly GCA_044370075.1). GTDB lineage: Bacteria > Verrucomicrobiota > Verrucomicrobiia > Chthoniobacterales > Chthoniobacteraceae > Chth-196. Next base: position 3,799 of record JBILWF010000154.1, read on the forward strand.
CCGGGGGCAAAACCTGCACCTCCTCGATCACCAGAGGTTTCCCAAATTCGTATAAAACAGCGGCGGGGGCGGTGGGCATGCCAGATGTGCGATCGCTCCCCTGAGAGTACACACACCTGCGAGCCCCGGGGCGAGGCAAAGCGCGGAGATTTCACCCGGCCGGACCGCACCACCGGTTTGCGGTTGCACGCCCGCTCCGGAAGGAATCTGATTCTGAAACCCACCGACTTAACCATGCGCAAAACCATCCTTCTCCTCCTGAGCCTCGCTTCGATGGCACACGCCAATCCGAAAATCATTTTTCTCGCCGGAGGCCGCAGTCACGGCCCTGGCGAACACGAGTTCTACGCCGGATGCAGCATTCTGGCCAAAGCTCTCGGCGAACAAAGCGGTCTGGGCGTTGAAGCACAAGTTATTCGGGGATGGCCGCAGGACGCCTCGGTTTTGGACGATGCCAAGGCAGTGGTTATTTACTCCGACGCTACCTCTGTGGTGGGCAAGGGTTGGGATAAGATGGATGCGCTGGCTAGGAAAGGGACCGGCATTGTGCTCATGCACTACGCGGTGCACCCCTCGGCGCCTGAGGGGGAAAAATACTTTCGTCCGTGGATTGGCGGTGCCTTTGAAACGGGCTGGTCCGTTAATCCGCACTGGGTCGCAGAGATGAAAACGCTTGCCAACCACCCGGTCTCGCGCGGCGTTGAAGGCCCCATAGAGGCTTTGGACGAATTCTACTACAACATGCGGTTTCGCTCGCCGCGAAGCGATGTACTGGATCTGGCGTCGGCCACACCGACGCGGGAGAGGGTCAAGCGCTATATCAATCTTTGGAACGAACACGGTGTGGCAGGGCTCAACAAACCCCAGACCCTGCTGTGGGGCTACGAGCGCCCGGGAGGTGGACGCGGCGTCGGATTCACCGGTGGACACTACCACCGCAACTGGGCTGTCGATCCGTTTCGTAAACTGGTGCTCAATGCGATTGTATGGGCTGCGGGTCTGGAGGTCCCCGAGAAAGGCGTCAAATCGACTCCCCTGACCGAAGACGACATCAACGCAAACCTCGATGACAAGGGCGCCAACAAACCACGCTTGACCCTGCCTTCGATGGAGGAGATCCGCGCCATCCCCCCGGCTGCCGTGCAAACCGAGCGTGAGGCCAAATTCCCGCAGCCAGCATCCACATCCAGCGCATCCCCTGCCACGCCAACGCAGCCCCAGCAAGCAGCATCCGCCCCCTCCACACCAACTGCCGCAACCGCGGCTCTGCAGCCTCGCCAACTGGCGGCTTCCGGCGTTCTGAGCGCAAACTCCAAAGATCGCCTCGTTTCCCTCGAAGCCCCCATCAAGGGCCTCTCCGAACTGCATCTGGCCGTCTCCATGGAGGGAAATTTCGCATGCGATTGGGCAGACTGGATCGAACCCGAAATCGTGCTCGCCGATGGTACCGTCGTCGATCTGACCACGATCCCCTGGAAGAGCGCAAAAGCCGGCTACGGCAAAACGACGGTTGGCAAATCCGTTGGAGGGCAACCCCTCCTCGTCGACGGCAAAACCTACACGCGAGGCATCGGCACCCATGCCGAATCGCACATTGTTTACGCCCTTCCAGCACACGCGGAAAAATTTCGCTCCAAGGTGGCGCTCGATGACGGAGGAGCCATCCGCGGAGGCAAGCCCTCGCTGGCCTCCATTCGCTTTCTGGTATTTGACCGACCGCCCCCATCGCTTGCTCCCGCGACAGCGCCAGTCGTGCTGGAGCCCGCACATGTGCCGGTGAATCTATTCAAAGTGCCCGAGGGTTTTGAAGTCACTCTCTGGGCAACCACGCCCCAGTTACAGAATCCCACCAACATCGACTTTGACGCCCATGGCCGCCTGTTTGTGGCCGAGGGCGTGAACTACCGGTCCAAAGGAAATCGTCGCCCCGAGGGCGATCGCATCGTTCTTTTGGAAGACACCGATGCAGATGGCAAAGCCGACAAAACCTCGGTCTTTGTTCAGGAGCCCGGCCTTGTTTCCCCACTCGGCGTTGCGGTTTTTGAAAACAAAATCCTAGTCTCCCAACCCCCGGATTTGATCGTTTACACTGACGTAAACCGGGACGGAAAATTCGACCCTGCCGTCGATCAGCGCGAAGTGTTACTCACCGGATTCTCAGGCAGACAACACGATCACAGCCTGCATAGCGTAACTGCAGGGCCGGATGGCTTGTGGTACTGGAATCAAGGCAACTGCGGAGCGCAGTTCACCGACCGCTCGGGACGCACCTTCTCGATCGGCAGCCCCTACATGACGCAGAACGCGGCGGGTTTGCGCAGCGCGGATGGAAACGTGTGGGTTGGCGGATTCACCGCCCGCATGAATCCCG
>JBILWF010000155.1:0-6158 GCA_044370075.1 Chthoniobacteraceae bacterium
CACCTGGCTCAGGCGCGCTATCGCGGCGGCCAGGGGCGGGTGGGAGGCGGCCGGCACATCCCCGCTTCGGTACGCAAAGCGGGGATCCGGGCGGAAACGCGGCAGCAGGTGGACCGCTACGTGGCGTGGCGTTTCCTCAACCCGTATTTCCCAGAGTGCCGAGCGGGTGTCATTTAACAGGCTGGGCTGGCGGGCGTGCACGCCCTCGGAGAGAGCCCGCGCGGTTGATTCCGTGATGCGCCGAGCGGGAAATTCCCAGCGATACCGGATGGGGCCGGAGGTGAATGCGCGCAGGATCTTCCACGCCGGTTGGGACGCGGCAAGTCGGGCAAGTTCCTCCACCGGAAGCGGGGCGCCGGCCCGCGCCAGCGCCGGCAACCGGCCCAGCGGGAAGCTCAAAGTGCTCCAGCACCGCATTGCAAGAAGGTCTCGGAGCGTAAAACTTTTTCGGGGAAGCAACTCTACTCCATCGGTTTTTTCCATCGCCGGCGCAACCTCCTCGAATCGCTCCCGGTTTCTCCGGTCTTGCGCGAGTTCCTCACGGATGAAATCGGCAAGCCCGCTGCGGCAGCCGAGGAACACACGTACGCCACCCGTTTCGTTCAGGGGCGCATCCAAAGCCAGCGATCCCGCACCGGAACTGCGCGCGATATTGGCCTCGACTCGGTGGAGCGCCGGGGTCTTTCCATACTCCGTGCCGAGGGCGGCCCGCTCGAGGGTGCGGCGTCCGCCCACGCGCTCGAGGGTTTGATTCACGACCCGGTGTTCGCGTTCATTCCGGGCTTTTTCCCATAGTCCCAGCAGCGCCTCCTCCTCCGCCCCGGTCACACCGAGTTTGGGAAGCGCCTGCACGGCGTACCGGCGGATTTTTTCCGAAGGATCCTCCAAAAGGCCCCGCACCCAGATCCGCGCCTGCTCTTTTTGGGGGGCGGTTCCCCGTGTGGCGAAGACAACTGCCACGGCGCGGATGAGCGAAACCGAGGCGTTGCGCTCTTGCGGGGAGGCGGTGTCAAACGCGCTGACATGGAGATCCCACAGGGTGGCGCAATCCAGACCCCGCAGCGCCTCGTAGTGGGCGCGGACGCGCTCGTTTGACTTGTTTTTCACGGGCGGAAAGAGGGCGGGAGTGGAGGCGAAATGGGGCGGATAAGGGCACCCGGAGAGTTCCCGGGCGGTCGTCGCACGGGTGCTTCGGGGCGCTTAGCGCTGGAAGTGTTCCCGAAGCGCCTTGTGCACCGCGGCGCTCAGGAGTTCGTAGCCCTCCGCGTTGGGATGCACCTTGTCAGGGACCAACTCCGGTTTGCCGTGCAAAACTGCGTACAGGTCAATGAGTTTGGTTTTTTTCTCGGAGGCAACTTCCTTCACCAGGGGAATGACCCCGGTGCGGATGACCTCATCGGTGATGCCAAAGTTCGCGGGAAAGGCGGGTACGGGCAGGCAGAGGAAAATGACGGCCTTGGGGTTGGCTGCGCGAATGGCGTCAATGAGCGCAAAGGCGCTGGGCTTGAAATCCGCCTTATGTGCCCAGTTGTGAGGTTTGGAGTCATTCGTACCGAGTTTGATGACGTACGCGTCCGCCTTCATTTCCAGCATGGCTAAGTACTGGGGTTGTTTGTCGTAGGGCTTGTCCCCCGACTGCAGCAGGGTGGCGCCGCTTCTCCCGAAATTTTTCACCGTGAAACCCTCCCCGAGCAGGGCAGCGAGTTGCGCGGGGTATGAGCGTTCGGGCTTGGCTCCGACCCCCTGGGTAATGCTGTCGCCGACGCAGGCAATCTTGATCGGGGTGACGGTGGCGGCGCTTTGGCCGGGTGCGTTCGGGGCGAAAAACGCCGTGATGCCGAGCAGGAGGAGGACGGAGAGCAGGTTTTTCATGGGGCGGGAGAACTAGACCACATTTGGGTTCCCGCAACAGCCCGCTTTTTGCGGCCGTTGTGCACATGTGCCGGAGAACACTTGCCTCGCTGGAGGCGCTGGGCGATAGTTGACGGTTCACCGAACCTTATCTTCCATGGCAGCAGCAAACGATCTCCGCAAAGGCATGTGCATTCGATACAATGGCAATCCCGCCATTGTTTTGGAAGTCCAGCACCGTACCCCGGGCAATCTACGCGCCTTTGTTCAGGCTATCATCCGTTACATCGGCACGGGCAAATCCGCCGACGTGCGTTTTGGTTCCACCGACAAGGTCGAGACCGTCGAGGTTTTGCGCCAAAAGCTGGACTTTTCTTACAAGGACCATTCCGGATATCACTTCATGGATTCGGAAACCTTTGAGACGGTGACTTTTGACGAAGAGTTTGTGGGTGAGGCCAGGGAATACCTAACCGAAAACCTCTCCGTGGAGGTGCTTTTTGTGGAGGGAAAGGCGGCCAATATTGATCTGCCCGCTTCGGTGGTGCTGCGTGTCGCCGAATCTGCCGAGGGAGTTCGCGGGGACAGCGCCAACAACGTGCAAAAACCGGCCACGCTTGAAACGGGCAAGGTCGTCACGGTGCCCCTGTTCATCAAGGAGGGCGAGTTGGTCAAAATCGACACCCGCACCGGCCAGTACATGGGGCGCGCCTGATCGTTTCCGGAGTTTGCGCGCGGCAGACCTCCTCCCCCGGATTCGGAGGACCGGCTGAGAAAAAGCGTTTTAATCATGAACGGGGAAGCTCCTTTTCGCGGACCCGGCCAGAAGGCGGTTCAGGCGCGTGAGCAGGAAGCCGCGCGCAAGGCTCTGGAAGCTTCCCGCGCCTCCAGAACGGGCAGGAATACCAAAAAGACGGCCCCGCTGGCGGGGCGGACTGCCAAAGCCGCCGGAACGCCGAGGGACGCCGGACCCGGCAAGCCGGCGGCGAAGAGAAAAAAGCGAACTAATAACGGGTTGCAGGCGGATGCCGCTGCGCTCCAGCGCGAGTTCGCCCCCGAGCGTCTTCCGTGGCCGGCGGCGACCGGCGCCGAGCGCCGCGACTCCGACGGACCCGACTACCGGATATGGTTTAAGAACCTAATCGGTGTCTTCCTCCTGCCGGTTGCGTGGATTTGGACGCTTACCGTTTTCGGGGCCCTGCAGCGGGAGACCATTACCAACCGGTTCTGGTCCACGGAGGATTTCCGCTGTTTTGGATCGGGCATGATTTGCTGGATGCTCTGGTTTACCCTGAGCATCGTGATCCGGGAAATTCCGATGCCCATGCGCGTGTATGTGCTCGGGCACGAGGCCACCCATGCCATCTGGACTTGGTTTTCCTTCGGCAAGGTCTCCGAATTCAAGGTGGGACGGGACGGGGGGCATATCGTGACGAATACGCCCAATGTGTGGGTCACTCTGAGCCCGTATTTTTACCCGATTTACTGCGTGGCGCTCTTTCTGGCGTTTGGAGTCGCCAGTATTTTTTACGATTTTCGCTCGGCAGTCCCGGGAAATTGGATTGTGACCCCGATGCAGGCCGTCTGGTTTTTGTTTGGAACGGCATGGGCGTTTCATCTCAGTTTCACCGTTTGGATGATTCGCCAGGGGCAGAGTGATTTGACAAGCCACGGGAACTTTTTCTCCGGGGTGTTTATTTACATCATGAACCTGGTGGTGTTCGCCGTGTTTCTCTGCTTGGCTGCGCCCGGAGTGGGGATGGGAAGCCTGCTGAGGGATCTGCTGCATCACACGGAGTATGTTTTGGAGGCCTTGAGGGGGTTTGTCCTCTGGATTTCTCAGATTGGGATGCATCCGAGAACGGTTTGAGATTCGATGGGATTTCTCTTTTGACCCGCGGGAAACCCTGACGATTATTAGAGGGGTGAGGGCGCGCGATTTTACCTTGGGGAAGCGGTCTGAGAAGGCTTCCGGGGCGGGGCTTTGGTCCCGGCCGGGTGTGCGGCGGTTTGCCGGTTTTCGGGCTTTGGATTTTTCAAACATTTTTATTCGAGGAAGATACGCATGTTAAATGGATTTTTTGGGCTTTTCTCGAGCGATATCGGCATCGATCTGGGCACCGCCAATACCCTGGTCTACGCCAAGGATCACGGGATTGTGCTGCGTGAACCCTCGGTGGTGGCGGTTCAGGCGGGCACTAACCGGGTGCTGGCGGTGGGGGATGAAGCCAAGCGGATGCTGGGGCGCACCCCCGGCAGCATCGTGGCGATCCGGCCGCTGAAGGACGGTGTGATCGCGGACTTTGAGATCACCGAGGCGATGCTGCGGCATTTCATCCAGAAGGTCCACGGGCGCAAGTCGGTTTTCCGGCCCCGGCCGCGGGTGGTGGTAGCGGTGCCCTCGGGCATCACCGAGGTGGAAAAACGCGCCGTCAAGGACAGTGCGTTGCGGGCCGGGGCGCGGGAGGTGCACCTGATCGAGGAGCCCATGGCGGCGGCCATCGGCTGCGGTTTGCCCGTGCAGGATGCAGCCGGAAACATGATCATCGACATCGGTGGGGGAACCACGGAGGTGGCGCTTATTTCGCTATCGGGGATCGTCTACTCGCGCTCGGTCCGAGTGGCGGGGGATGAACTCGACGAGGCCATCACTCAGTACATGAAGCGGGCCTACAACCTGATGATCGGGGAGCGCACGGCTGAGGATATTAAAATCAAGATTGGATCGGCCTACCCGCTCGAGCGGGAGGCGACCATGGAGGTGAAGGGACGCGACCTGGTGGCGGGGCTGCCCAAGACGTTGACCATCACTTCGCAGGAAATCCGGGAGGCGCTGCTCGAGCCGATTTCGACCATCGTCGATTCGGTGCGCGTGGCCCTGGAGCGGTGCCCCCCCGAGTTGTCCGCCGATCTGGTGGATCGCGGGCTGGTGCTAGCCGGGGGCGGAGCGCTGTTGCGCGGACTGGACAAACTTTTGACTGAGGAAACCGGGCTGCCGGTGCATCTGGCGGAGGATCCGTTGAGTGCGGTTGCCGAGGGCACCGGCCGCGCGCTGCAGGAATTAAAGTTTCTGCGGCAGCTCTCCACCGCCACGGAGACACGGCATTGACGGAAATCCGCTTGCGGGGGATCCACCGCTGAGCCGGCAGCGCGGGTGCGTACGCAACCCGCGCCGGAAAGTGGGAATCCGCCCGAGCCAACCCCTAAGGTTTTTCCCTCATGAACATGGGTCCGAGTTCCAGAATGCGCTCCAAGCTGATTGCGGTGGGCGTTTTTCTGGGGGCGTTGGTTCTCCTGCTGCTGGGAGCGGGGAATCCCTCCTCCATGCGGGGGGCGCAGTCGACGCTCCTCGGGCTTCTGGCGCCGTTTTTGCGTTCGGGCTCCGCTTTGGAGCGGCGATTCACAGCGCTGAGGGAGGGCTTGAAGAGGCTGGACGACCTCGAAAGCGAAAACCGCGGTTTGCGGCTGACCAACAGCGAGCTAAGCGCCACCAACCAGACACTGCGCGGGTTGGAGGCGGAAAACGCGAGGCTTCGCAAAGCATTGGAGTATAAGCAAAAGGCGGTTTTCAACCTGCTCCCGGCTCAGATTATCGGACGTAGTGCGTCCTCCTGGTTCAGCCAGATCATCATCGACCGGGGCACCCGTGACGGGGTGCGCAGGGACATGCCCGTGCTCACCGAGGAGGGACTCGTGGGCAAGACGACTCTGGTTTCCGAACACGCATGCGTGGTGATTTTGGTTTCGGATGAAAACTGCAAGGTTGCCGCGACGGTGGAGAACAGCCGCGATCAGGGTATTGTGCGGGGGGAGCGCGCCTCCAGCGGGGCCACCCCTCTGGTTTCCATGGTGTTTCTCCCCAAGCAGGCCACTTTGAAGCCGGGCCAGAAGGTGATCACCTCGGGGGTGGGCGGGGTGTTTCCCCCCGGCATTGTGGTGGGGGCGGTGCAGGAGTTCAGAATGCGGGAACTGGATGCGATGGCCACGGTGATCCCAGCGGTGGATCTGGCCACGCTTCAGGATGTTTTTGTCGTAACCAGCGAGCGAAAATGAAGTTTTTTGTCTTTCTGGTTTTTTCAATGGCTGCCGCTTTGGTGGCCCAGCATTTTTTGCCGGCAGTGCCCCCGTGGGAGGCGCGCATTTTTTTGATGCCGCTCGTTTTTTTTTACGGAGCGCTTTCTTTTTCCACGGCAGGAATGCTCATTCTGGCGTTTATTGGAGGGGTGATGTGGGACTTGGTGCACGGCGTATGGGTGGAGGGGCACGGGGCGGCGGGGGAGGAGGTTTTGGAACTGGGGGTGGGATGG
>JBILWF010000156.1:0-6136 GCA_044370075.1 Chthoniobacteraceae bacterium
TCGGTAGTCGCCCCGGGAGAGAGTTTTTTCAAGCCAGACGTACAGGCAGATAAACAGATAGCGGCTGCCCATTTCCGCAATTTTGAGTTTGGCCACGCCAAAGCGCCGGTTCCGCCAGGTGATGGGGATGACGGTCCAGGAGTAGCCGCGCACGATGGCCTTGAGGGGGAGTTCGACCGTGAGGTTGAAGTGTTGCGAGAGGATGGGGCTCACCCCTTGGATCACCGAGCGGCGGTAGGCCTTGAAGGCGTTGGTGGTGTCGTTGAGCCGGATCCGGAAAAGCAACCGGATGAACAGGTTGAAAAACCGGTTGAGGATGAGCTTGAACCACGGGTAGTCAATGACACCGCCGCCGCGCAGAAAGCGGCTCCCAAATACGCAGTCGTAGCCTTCGTTGAGCGTGTTCCAGTACCGCACCACGTCCCGGCAGTCGTCCGATTCATCCGCCATCATGATGACCACGGCGTCCCCCTGCATGGCGGCGAGCCCCGCCTGGATGGCGCGTCCGAACCCGTTGAGGCCGGTGTTGCGGATCGGGCGTACCTGGGGGATTTGGGCCGCCATGTCTGTAAGCACCTGCCAGGTGTTGTCGGTGGAGCCATCGTCGACGACGAGGATTTCGTGTGGGATTTCCCGCAGTGAGAGCTCCACGTGCAGGTGCTGCAGGGTGGAGGGGATGGCCCCCTCCTCGTTCCGGGCGGGGATCACAACCGAGAGCAGCGTGAGCTTCGGGGCGGTTACCATGGGAAAATCGGGGCGGGCACCCGGGTCAGCCCCGGGTTCTACCCCCCACACTGTTGCCACCAGAGCGGGTTTTGCAAAGCGTGGACGGCTATCTCTTCAAAAAGCGCGGCGGGTGCCGTGCGCGGGGACCAGTTCCATGTGGAACGCGCCAGACCGGGATCCAGCACCACCCAAGGCAGGTCAAAGGGGCGTTCCGTAGGATCCGCCTCCACGGCGTGCGGCCCCAGCCGCTCGGCGCACCACGCGCTGAGTTGGCGCAGGGAGGTGGCGCTTTGCGCTCCCCCGCTCAGGTTAAGAACGGCCGGGGGGCGGGTTTCCGCCGGTCCGTTCCGGCCTGCGTCAACCTGTTGCAGCAGTAGTGGTGCCAGATCCCGCGGGTGGAGGCAGTCGCGCACCTGATGGCCGTTTCCTCCGAAACCCAGGTAGCGCAGCGGGCGCCGGGCCGCCCAGCGGTGGATCCAGTAGGAAAAAATGCCCTGATCGGCCCGGCCAAACTGGCCGGCCCCCGCCAGCACGCCGCACCGGTTGATCCAGACGGGGAATCCGAAGGTTTCCCCGTACTCGAGAGCGAGGGTTTCCGAGCAGAGCTTGGAGGCGCCGTAGAGGGAGAGCGGAGGGGTGGTGGGGAAGGATTCCGGGATGCCCCCCGCGAAATGCCTGGCGGAGGCTGCCGGGCGGAACGCATCCCCGTGCACCTCAAGGGGCAGTGCGCGCAGGGGCCGGATGCCGTACACGCGGCTAGTGGAGAGCAGGGTGAAGGTGGCCCGGTGCCTGCTGCAAAACTCGAGCATGGGCAGGGTGCTCACCAGGTTGGTTTCCATCAGCTCCCGGGAGGGGGAGGCGCTTGAGAGGCCGGCCAGCACCGAGGGGTTGGCGGCTGCGTCCAGCAGCCAGTCCACCGGGGGATGGTTCTGGAGCAGGCCGGGATTGCGCAGGTCCGCCACCTCGATCTGGCAGCCGAGGGCGCGCAGCCTTTCAAGGTTGGTTTCCGACCCGGCCCGGGAGAGGTTGTCCACTCCGAAAAGCGAGAGCCCCTCTCGGTGCTCCAGCAGGGCGCGAGCCAGAGCGGAACCCGCAAATCCGCAGATGCCGGTTATAAGAACGCGCATAGAGGGACGCGCATGAGGGAGGGGCTTACTGTGTGGGAGGCGTTTCCCGGTAGGCGGTGCGGTTTTTGTAGAGCTCCATCCGGCCGTTGATCGGGCCGGCCTGCGGGGATTCCTTGCCTCCAGGGATCATCTCCAACGCTTTCTGAAGGGCCTCCACCGCGTCCTCGTATTTGCCAAGGGTGGCTTCCGCGGCACCAAGGGCATCATAAAAGGCGGGCTCGCGTTTTTGGGTGAGTTCGATCCCTTTGAGGGCCAGGTCGCGCGCTTCAAAGCCGCGGCGGATGTTCACATCCGGATGCGTGGCCAGGATCCAGCTGAGCCGGTACAGACTCGGCACGTCATCTCCTTTTTGGGCAAGACCGGCGCGCCACACGGTGACCGCGTCCTGAGCGTTCCCGTTTTTGATAAGAGACTCGGCCAGATTGCGGTAGGCTTCCAAATAGCCGGGGTCCAGCTGGATGGCCGCCTGATAGTGGTTGATGGCCGTGGCGCGGTCGCCTTTGGCCCCGAGCATGCTCGCGAGGTTGTTGTGGGCGCGGGCGTGGCGCGGCTCCATCTCCACCGTCCGCTTGAAGCATTCGAGGGCTGCATCCATGTTACTCAGGCGGTAGAGCACGTTTCCAAGGCTGAAATGTCCCTCGGCGAAACGGGGCTGGAGCTGGACGGTTCTTTGGAAAAGGTCGGCCGCCCGCTTGAGGATCGCGGGATCATTGGAGGTTTCACTCAAAACGAGTCCCAGATTAAAACAGGCCTCCAGATCGCCGGGGGAAAGTTGAACCGCTTTTTCAAAGCTCTGAATCGCCTCGGGATACTTTCGCTGCTGGGCGTAAATGCTGGCCAGATTCCGGTGCATGAGGCCCCACTTCGGGTGTTCCTCGGATGCGCGCTTCTGGAACACGGCGGCTTCATCGAGCTGGCCCTTGGAACGCAACAGCACGCTCAGGTTGTTAAGCGATCCGACCATGTGCGGATTAAGGCTGAGCGCCGTGCGGAAATGTTTTTCCGCAACATCCCGGTTGGCGTCGCCGCCCTTCATCTGCAGGGCCGACGCGTATTTCTCGTTGGCATAATCGTTGTCGTTGGTGACTGCCAGGGAGTGCGCCCAGAGGGTTTCATCGTCCTTCCATGTCTGGGTTTGTTTGTAGGCGCCAATCGAAAGCAGCACCACGATGGTGGCCGCGGCCGCCACGCAGAGTTGCTGGGGCACGTTGGCGTCGGAATCCGGCACGGTTCCCCGCGTGGCGCCGGCGCCTGCTTCCACCGAAGCCGGAGCGGTGGAATAATGCCGCGCCACGTCGGCCGTAAACCACGCGATGAACATCGCAAGACCGATCTGCGGAATGTACGTGTAGCGATCGGCTGCGATTTGGATGCCGCCCGGCACCAGACCGATCACCGGCAGCATCGCGCCCAAAAACCACAGCCACGCCACAAGAAACAGCGGCTGCCGGCGGCGTACCTGCCACGCCAGCCCGGTAATGACCGCCAAAATGGCCAGGCATGCGAGGGTTTTTGAGGCTTCCGGTCCCGCCGCAAAAAACGGGTAGTGGGCCGAGAGTTTTGTCGGCACAAAGAACTGCCACAGGTAGTTGCAGTACGAGATGGGAATGTACATCAGCCGCGGGACGAGATCCAAAACCGGGATCGGCCGGAAGGGTTCCCCCACGGCGTGCACGGCTCCGATTGCCGCCGCGAAGGACATCAGGAAAAGGGGAATTTTTTCGTAAACTAGCGGCCAGAGTGAACGCAGGACGGGGTTCCAGCTTTGGGAAGGGTCCGCGGGGTCCGGTTCGATTTGCAGGCGCTTGAGCGGGAAAAAGTCCAGCAGCAGGAACACAAACGGAACGGTGACCAGCATGGGCTTGGAGATGAGCCCCAGCGCAAAGCAGATGCAGAGCATCCGGTGCCGTCCGGGCAGCGTCGCAAACAGGTAGGCCAACCAACCCGCGCAGCCCACGACGTAGGCCATGCGCCGCATCAGCAGGAAAAACTCCGCGGAACTGGGTACCTGTGCCTGCATCCACGGGACCAGCAACTCGTCCGCCTTCACGAGGAAGGGGAGGAGTAACAAGCTCGACCAGATCAGGATGTAGCGCGCCGTGCCCATCGGAAAGCGGGCGTTCGGGGGCGGCTCGGGTTTTTCCACGTAAAAGGCGTAGGCCCAGAGCGTGGCCATCAGAAAGAATCCGCTCAGCACGTCCTTGCGTTCGGTCACCCAGGCGACCGACTCGGCCCGAAGCGGGTGAACGGCGAAAATGGCGGCGGCAAAGGCGCTCCGCCAGGTCGAGCCGGTGAGGCGGCGCAGTGCGAGGAAAAGCAGCGAAGCGGTGGCGGCCTGCAGCAAGACGTTGTGCAGGTGGAACCAGCCCGGTTTGAGCCCGGAAACCTGGCTGTCAAACATGAAGGAAAGCGACGTCAGCGGGTGCCATTGGCCGACATGGCTGTGGGTAAACGCCCACCAAATGCTCGAGGGGGTCAGACCCGCCTGCACTGCGGGCACCTCCTGAATGTACTGGTTGTCGTCAAAACTCAAAAAACCGTAGTGCATCGACTGACCGAAAACGGCCACCACCAATGCCGCGATCGCCACGGCGATCACAGGAACCCACTGTGAGGGCGGGGGCTCCGGTTTCCATCTTGCATCCGGTTTCGGCGCGGTGGGTTCCGAAGGCCGGCGGTTTTTGCGGGGCGACGGCGTATTCTGGGAAGAAAAGGAGGCGGGTTCCATGAAGCCTAGGGGTGTGGGCCGGAGAAGATAATCTGTCTCACAGCAAAATACATACCCCGGAAAGTCTGCAAAGGCGGGATTCCAAGAAGTCCGCGTTCCGCCGCTCGAACGCGGCGGGCCGGTAATACCATATTGAGCAAATCTCGGATCCGGTTTACGCACGGGAATGAGCGCTTTGGCTGCGGTGCAGAATTTTTACGAGGGGCGGGTTCAGGGCGTCGGATTCCGCGCTTGTGTAAAGCGGGAGGCGCGCGGCTTTGAAGTGACCGGATGGGTCCGCAATTTGCCCGACGGGCGCGTCGAACTTCAGGCCTGCGGCGACCGGGCCGAGGTGGCGGCGTTTTTGGAGGCCATCCGGGAAAGCGAGCTCAAGGCCCACATCCGGAGGGAGGAGAGCCATTGGATGGCGCCTTTCCCGTGCCGGGGATTTGAAATTCTCCGCTGAAAACGTCAAAAAAAGGGCGCCCCGGGGGGTCTCTTTTTGGGGACGTGGTTGCATGCGGCGGGCGTCTGCGTACACTGGCAGGAAGTTCCTTCATGAAAGCCATCGCATTTGTTGCAGCGCTGCTCTGCAGTGTCGGTCTTAGTTTTACCCAGGCCGCCCCGGCTCAAACCTCTAAGCCGCGTGGTGCCGAAGCAGCGGTCACCCAGCTCCAATCCACTCCCGTGGAATCTGAAGCCGCCTCCAAGGGGGACTCGGCCCCCCGGGGGGAGGCTGCCGCCAAGGCGGATTTTTACCTTCTGGAGCTCATACAGGAAGGCGGCTGGGCCATGATACCGCTCGGCCTTCTTTCGGTGCTGACCGTCACCCTCGCGTTTGTTTTTCTGCTCACGATCCGCCGGGGAGCCATCGTCTCCCGCCAGTACCTGAACACGGTGGAAGTCCTCATCCGAAAAAAAGACTACCTCGGGGTTCTCGCTGTTTCCAACCGGCACGGGGAGGTTCTGGCCCGTGTTGTGCAGCGGGCGCTGGATTTTGCCACGAAGAACCCGGGTGTGCCGTTTGAGAGTTTGAAGGAAGTAGCTCAGGCAGAGGGATCCAGCCAGGCTTCTGCGCTCCAGTACCGTGTTGCGTATCTTGCAGACATCGGCATTCTGGCGCCGATGGTGGGTCTCTTTGGCACCGTGATCGGAATCATCCGGTCTTTCGCCGCCATAGGCAAGGGCGGCGCCAATCTATCCCGCGACGTACTTCTCGCGAGTGGGGTCTCCGAGGCCCTGATAGCCACCGCCGCCGGACTGGTGCTGGCCGTCGTGTCCGCCGCCCTGTACTCTTTCTTCCGCAACCGCTCCCAGGCCCTCATTTCGGAATTGGAGGCATCCTGCAGCCACGTCATGGGTTTGCTGGCTGCCAGTTACCAGCGCCGCCGCGAACCGGTTCCCGGCGATGATGAAATTTAGGAGATTTTCAAAAGCCCCGGGGATTCCCTTTCATGCATCCGCCGCATGGGGGGAGCCCAACGAACCATGAAATTTCGCAAACACTCCGAACCCGTGACGGTGGCGTTTCAAATAGCGCCCATGGTGGACATCCTGCTGGTGCTGCTGTGTTTTT
>JBILWF010000676.1:0-6130 GCA_044370075.1 Chthoniobacteraceae bacterium
GACGTTGGCTGTGGCGGGCGCCGGGTTGCTGACGGGCGGAAGTGTGACAGTGAACGGAGCTGGGGCGGTGCTTGCGCTTGGGAATACGGTTCAGAGCGTGGGAGCGTTCCGGTTGGCGGGTGGGACTGTGGAAGCCGGGACGTTGACGGCGACGAGCTTTGCGTTGGAAAACGGTTTGGTGGGTGCGGTCCTCAACGGAGGCGCGGTCGTGACCAAGAGCACGGCGGGAGTTGTTACGCTGAGCGGAGCGAACACCCTGACAGGCGGGATGGACGTCACCGCTGGATCGTTGGCTGTCATGGGCGCTGGCATGCTCACCAGCGGTTCCGTGACGGTTAGCGGGGCTTCGACAATCCTGACGCTTGGGAACACGGCGCAGAATGTGGGGGCGTTCCGCCTGGTGGACGGAGTAGTGGAGGCCGGCACTCTGACAGCAACGGGCTTTGGATTGGAAAGCGGCTTGGTGAGTGCTGTCCTTGACGGGGGTGCGGTCGTGACCAAGAGCACGGCAGGCTTGGTAACGTTAAGCGGGGCGAACACATTGACGGGTGCGATGGACATCACCGCGGGCACCCTCGCGGTGGTTGGAGCAGCCCGGCTCACGAGCGGATCCGTGACGGTGAACGGGGCGGGTGCCACGCTGATGCTGGGGGACACGGTGCAGAATGTGGGGGCGTTCCGCCTGGCGGACGGAGTGGTTGAGGCCGGCACGCTCACGGCTGCGGGCTTTGGGTTGGAAAGCGGTTTGGTGGGCGCGGTTCTTAACGGGAGCGCGGCGGTGACCAAGAGCACGGCGGGTGTTGTCACGCTGAGCAGAGCCAACACGCTGACGGGCGCGATGGAAATCACTGCCGGCACGCTTGCGGTGGTTGGAGCCGGAGTGCTTACCAGCGGTGCGGTTACTTTGAGCGGAGCGGCTAGCATTCTCACGCTGGGAAATACCTCTCAGACGGTTGGTGCGTTCCGCTTGGTGGATGGCATGGTGGAGAGCGGGGTGTTGACGGCGGCGGGTTTTGTGTTGGAGAGCGGGCTTGTGAGCGGGGTGCTCAACGGGGGGGCGACGGTGACCAAGGCCACGGCGGGCGTGGTGACCCTCAGCGGGGTGAACACGCTCACAGGTGCGCTGGACATCACTGCGGGCACGCTGGCGGTGGCTGGAGCCGGGTTGCTCACGAGTGGCGCCGTGACCGTAAGTGGAGCAGGCACCACGCTGACGTTGGGGAATACAACGCAGAGCGTGGGAGCATTCCGCTTGGTGGATGGTGTGATGGAGAACGGAGTGCTGACGGCAGCAGGCTTTGCGTTGGAGAACGGGCTTGTGAGCGGGGTGCTCAACGGGGGGGCGACGGTGACCAAGTCCACGGCGGGCGTGGTGACTCTGAGCGGGGTGAACACGCTGGCGGGAGCGATGAATATTCTGGATGGGTCGCTGGCCGTGGTTGGGGCAGGGAGGCTCACGAGCGGCGCGGTGACCGTGAGTGGAGCAGGTACTACGCTCACGCTGGGGAATACGGCACAAGACGTGGGGGCGTTCCGTCTGGTGGATGGGGTGGTGGAGGCGGGTACGCTGCGTGCCTCAAGCTTTCGCCTCGAAAATGGATTGGTGGCTGCGGTTCTGGAGGGTGCCGCGCCGGTGACCAAGAGCACGTCGGGCGTGGTGACGTTAAGCGGGGTGAACGCGCTCACGGGTTCCATGGATATCCACGGGGGATCTCTTGCCGTGGTGGGAGCCGGGTTGCTCACGAGCGGATCGGTGACTGTGCGCGGGGCAAACACGGTGCTCACGCTGGGGAATACGGCGCAGAGCGTGGGGGCGTTCCGGTTGGTGGATGGTGCGGTGGAGGCCGGCACGCTGGCGGCGGCAGGCTTCGGGTTGGAGAACGGCTTGGTGCGGGCGGTTTTGAACGGCGGATCCACGGTGACTAAGAGCACGGACGGCGTCGTGACGTTGAGCGGGGTTAACACGCTCACGGGTTTGGTGGATATCACCGCAGGCACGCTTGCCGTCGCGGGAGCCGGTGTACTCACGAGCGGGTCGGTTTTGGTGCGCGGGGTGAGCACGGTGCTCACGCTGGGGAATACGGCGCAGAGCGTGGGCGTGTTCCGGTTGGTGGATGGCTTGGTGGAGGCCGGAACGCTTACGGCAACGCGCTTTGAATTAGAAAGCGGGTTGGTGAGCGGGGCGTTGAACGGTTCCGCGATGCTGACCAAGAGCACCTCTGGGTTGGTTACCTTGAGTGGAGTCAATACGCTTACCGGTTCGATGGAGGTCGTTGGGGGATCGCTGGCCGTGGTCGGAGCGGGTGTGCTTACAAGCGGGTTGGTTACGGTAAATGGAGCGGATGCTGTGTTGACGCTGGGTAACACCGCGCAAAGTGTTGGCGCCCTCCGCCTGGTGGACGGCGTGGTGGAGGCGGGAACGCTTGCCGCCGCGGATTTTGCAGTGGCGAACGGGGTCGTGCGTGCCGTGCTCCAGGGGTCCGCGACATTCACCAAGGGCACGGCGGGCACCGTGACCTTGAGCGGGGCGAATGCGCTCACCGGTGCGATGAACGTGGAAGCGGGAACCCTTGCGATCGGCGGTGGCGGCTTGCTTACGAGCGGGTCGGTGACGCTAAGCGGAGCGAGCACGGTGCTGGCGCTGGGGGATACGGCGCAGAATGTGGGCGTGTTCCGTCTGGTGGATGGCGTGGTGGCGGCCGGTGTGTTGACGGCTGGAGGTTTTGTCTTGGAGAACGGGTTGGTGAGCGCGGTGCTCAACGGGGGGGCAACGGTTACCAAGAGCGCGGCGGGCGTGGTCACCTTGAGCGGGGCCAATACGCTGAGCGGGTTGATGGATATCACGGCGGGTACTCTGGCCGTGGCTGGCAGCGGACTTTTGACGAGCGGCCCGGTGACGGTGAGCGGCGCGGCGACGGCACTGACGCTCGGAAACACGTTCCAGAGTGTGGACGTGTTCACGCTGCGGGATGGACTTGTGGAGAGCGGAACACTGGCGGCGGCGCGTTATGAATTGGAGAACGGGGTTGTGAGCGCGGTGCTCAACGGGGGGGGCGTGGTGAACAAGAGCACGGCGGGGCGGGTGACCTTGAGCGGGGCCAACACGCTGACCGGCGGTCTGCACCTCGCGGCGGGTACCCTTGCGGTGGCCGGAGACGGACGGCTCACGGGCGGGTCGGTGCTCATAAGCGGTCCGGATTCCATCCTGACGCTGGGGAACACGGCTCAGAGCGTGGGGGCGTTTCGTCTGGTAGCGGGTCTGGTGGAGGTGGGGACGCTGACGGCAACGAGCTTTGCGCTGGAGACCGGCTTGGTGGGCGCGGCCTTGAACGGGGGCGCCACGCTAACCAAGAGTACGGGAGGTGTGGTTACCCTGAGTGGAGCGAACACGCTGGGTGGATTGATGGATGTCACGGCTGGAACCCTTGCGGTTGCCGGCGGCGGAGTGTTGACGACCGGCTCCGTGCGTGTGCGCGGTGCATCGACCGTGCTGACGCTCGGCAACACGACGCAGAGCGTCGGAGAATTCCTCTTGAACGACGGTTTGGTGGAGGCGGGGACTCTGACGGCGACGCGTTTTGAGTTGGAGAACGGGTTGGTGAGCGCGGTGCTCAGCGGAGGCGCGACCTTTACCAAGGCGACGTCGGGCGTGGTCACCTTAAGCGGCGCCAATGTCCTGAGTGGACGGATGGATATCACCGGGGGCTTGCTGGCCGTTACGGGACTCGGGCTGCTCACAAGCGGGTCGGTGTTGGTGAACGGAACGAATGCAACGCTTGCGCTGGGCAACACCGCGCAGAGCGTGGGCGCATTCCGTTTGATAGATGGTGTGGTGGAGGCCGGGACGTTGAGTGCCGCAAGTTTTGCGCTGGAGAACGGGTTGGTAAGCGCGGTGTTGAATGGAGATGCGACGCTCACCAAGACCACGGCCGGTATGGTCACGTTGAGTGGGGTCAACACGCTGAGCGGGTCCATGGACATTGCGGCGGGCACGCTTGCGGTGGCAGGAGCCGGAATGCTGACCGCAGGAACGCTCACGCTGGGCGGGGCGGCGGCCCGTCTGACCCTTGGTGACACGGCGCAAAGCGTGGGCGCATTCCGTTTGATAGATGGTGTGGTGGAGGCCGGAACGTTAAGCGCCACAAGCTTTGCGCTGGAGAACGGGTTGGTAAGCGCGGTGTTAAATGGAGGCGCGACCTTCACCAAGAGCACGGCTGGCGTGGTGACGTTGAGCGGTGCCAATACGCTGAGCGGGTCCATGAACATTACGGCGGGAACGCTTGCCGTGACGGGAGCCGGGATGCTGACCGCGGGAACGCTGACGCTTGGAGGGCCCGGTACGTTGCTGACGCTCGGGAACACGGTGCAGAGTGTCGGTGTCTTCCGTTTGGTGGACGGTCAGCTCGGGGCGGGCACGCTGACGGCGACGGCCTTTGTGTTGGAGAATGGATTGGTGAGTGCGGTTCTCCATGGAGCAGCGATGGTGATGAAGAGCACGGATGGGGTGGTGACGTTGAGCGGTGCCAATACGCTGAATGGGTCGATGGAGATTCTTTCGGGGACGCTTGCCGTGGCGGGGGGAGGGTTGCTCACGAGCGGGTCGGTGACAGTAAACGGGGCTGGAGCGGTGCTTGCGCTGGGGAACACGGCGCAGAGTACGGGTGTCCTGCGTTTGGTGGACGGTGTGGTCGAGTCCGGGACGTTGACGGCCTCGGGCTTTGCGTTGGAGAGCGGGCTTGTAAGTGCGGCTCTCCATGGTGCGGCGACGGTGACCAAGAGCACTCCGGGAACGGTGACTTTGAGCGGGGCCAACATGCTCAGCGGTGGCATCGATATCCTTGCGGGCACGCTGGCGCTGGCGGGAGCGGGTACGCTCACGAGCGGCGTTTTGACGGTGGGCGGTGCCGCCACCATTCTGACGCTGGGCGGCACGGCACAGCGTGTGGGAGAATTCCGCTTGCTCGGCGGTATGGTTGAGGGTGGAACCCTGGGCGCGGCGGGGTTTGTTCTGGAGTCGGGTCTGGTGGCCGCTGTGTTGGATGGGGCCGCCACGCTGAGCAAGACCACCGGGGGACTGGTGACCCTGAGCGGGGCCAACGCGTTGAGTGGTTCCATTGATCTTGTTGGGGGCACCCTGGCGGTTGGTGCAAACGGCCTGCTCACCAGCGGCAGTGTCACGGTGCGTGGTTCCTCCAGCGTACTGACCCTGGGTAATACCGTTCAGAGTGTGGGGGCCTTCCGTCTGGTCGATGGTTTGGTGGATTCCGGCACGCTGACGGCATCGGGTTTTGTGGTGGAATCCGGACGGGTTGACGCGGTGCTGTCCGGCAGCGCGGTTTTGACCAAGGAGGGCGCGGGCACGGTGGTGCTTGGCGGTTCGCACCTCTACAGCTTGGGAACGGTGGTGCAGGACGGCGTGCTGCGTCTGGCAGCTTCCGAGCGTTTGCTGGATTCCGGATCGCTGGTTCTTGCCGGGGGCACCTTCGATCTCGCGGGTCATAGCGAGACGGTGGGCGTGTTGATGTTCCGTGGTGGAAGTGCGATCGGCGGGCAGTTGCTGGCCAGCGCCTATGACGTGGAAAGTGGCACTGTGGACGTGGTGCTGGGAGGTGTCGGCAAATTGATAAAGACCACCTCCGGGATGTTGGATCTTTTGAGTGCCAACACGTACACCGGGGGAACGGAGATTTATGATGGCACCCTGCGCCTCGGGGCGAGCGAGCGTTTGCCGGTGGGGGGGAATGTGTGGGTGCTGGGGGGAAGCCTGGATCTGGCGGGGAACAGCCAGACGGTTGGTGTGTTGCGGCTGAGCGCGGGGACGGTGCGTGACGGGTTGCTCACCGGAACGGCATACGCGCTGGAGTCGGGATGGGTGGATGCGGTGCTGAACGGGGCCGCGGTGTTGAGCAAGACAACGGCCGGTGTGGTTACTCTGTCCGGAGCCAACACACTGAGCGGGTCCGTGGAGATTCTGGACGGATCCCTCGCGGTGTCCGGCATGGGAACCCTTACGAGCGGTTCGGTGAGCGTTCTGGGTGCCGGCGCCACCCTTGCCCTGGGCGACACCGCGCAGAGTGTGGGAGCCTTCCGTTTGGCGAACGGGGTGGTTGAGGCGGGCACGCTTACCGCG
>JBILWF010000157.1:0-6085 GCA_044370075.1 Chthoniobacteraceae bacterium
AATCGGACTCGTAGTAGTCAGCCGGGCTGATGGCTTTGCGCGCCATGCTGTCGAAACGCGCCAGACTTCGCGCCGCGCCCGGGCCCCCGTGGAGGGTGATGCACTCGGGCGAGGCAATGATTCGGTTGTCGAGCACGGCGCTGCCGCCGCGCAGGGGGACGGTCACCAGTCCCAGCTCGGCGATAAGTTCTTTCAGCGGATCGGGCCCGTGCTGGCTGTAGTCATAAAACTCCGCCGCGCCCGTCTCAAAAAGCACTCCCGGTGCGGATTCAAACGACGACGTGAGAACCTTACCTCCCAGACGTGCAGATGCCTCAAAAAGAGTGATATGGATTGGATGCGGGCACCTTTTACCGAGCAAATAGGCGCTCATGAGGCCGCCGGGACCGCCACCGAGAATGGCGATGCGAAAGGGAGTGGTGGTCACCTGAAAAACAATCCGGAAAACCGCGATGTGGAAGGAGGCCTGCCGGAGGGGTTTGATCCGGGGGGCCGGATCCGGCAGGGAGGATTCGCTTTAGAGTAGCGCCACTTTTAGGGAAGCGGCGGTCCGGGCCGTCGCGGGCTCAAGACCTGTGGAAATGCCGGGATGTCACGGTAAGCTCTCGCTGGAGAAATCCGAGGCTCCAACGCGTTGTGGGAAAAGGACGGGGATGGTTGGTTCACGGTCGAAGGGTACTCAAAAAAGCGGTCAGGCTTGGGCAAGCGGTTCCGGGGCGCCGGCCGGGGGGCCTCAAAAAACGGGATTAGTTTCCCTCTGCGGAAGGGTTCTTCTGGCCTAGTTCCTCGCGGAATTTTTCGGTGAGTTGATCCAGTTCCGCCTTGCGGCGAGCCTCCATTTCAGCACGCAGTTTGGTTTCGATTTTTCTTCGCTCCTCAATGTAGCGCTTCTGGAGCTGCTCCATTTCCTCGGGCGAAAGTTTTGCCGCGGGCAGGCACGCGGCCAGTTCCTCCGCGGCTTTTTTTGCCATGAAATTGTGGCGCTCGCGGAGTTGTTGTCTCTGGGTGTCGGACAGATTCTGCCACGTCTGGAGGTTTTCCTTCAGCTGCTGCCGTTGTTCCGGCGGCAGGGCGCGGATGGTTTGAAAGAGGCCGTCGAGCTTCCCGTCCTTGGCGAGCAGTTGTCGCTTCAGGAATTTCTCCTCCCGGGCTTCGACCTTGCCCGCTGCGGGGTTTTTTTTGCCGCCGGACGGTTCGGGACTGGGGGATGCGGCCGACGCCCGGGTTTCAGGGGCCGGGGACGGGGAGGCGTCCGAGGCATTTGCCGCCGGGAGCGAGTCTGGTAGGCCCGCGGCCCATGTCACGGCCAACAGCCGGGCAAACGATTTGATGAGGAGGGGTTTGTGAGTCGCGGGCATGTCTTGTTGAGCGGGAAGGTGATGGAGCTTTTCAACGCGGGGATTTCATGCCGGAGTATCCGAATCGAGGAGTGGATTAGCGGTTTGTAGGTTCAATCCAGGCTGCGTTGGATTCGGTTGAGATTTCGGCCTCTAAAACCTCGTGCAGCTGGGCGATCAGTGCCAGATCGGACGGGGAGAACTCCCCGGAGGCAAATTCGTTTATCCAGTTTTCTTCCGCGGCAGGTGTATGGCTCTGGCGGTTTGCAAACCACAGTGCCCCGGCGATTGCAACCGAGGCTGCAATCCTGAGCAGCGTACCCAACCGGTGGGAGCGGGGCGCGGGCGCGGGCGCGGGACATTCCGCGGACTCGGCACCGGCCTGAACTGGCAGGGAGTCAAGAACGCGCTGACTGAAACCGGGCGGCAGCGCTGCACGCCGTGTGCCCGCCGCGCGGGCCAGCAGTCGGTTGAGCCTTATGTCTTCGGGCGAATCAGCGTTGGGTCTCATGGTGCGGAGGTTTTTTGGCAGAAGTGCCTCGGTGATCTTTTGAAGGTTAACTCCGGGATCCCCGAAAAGTTTCGATTTTATTGTTTAAAAGAATGAAGCGGCTCTGAAGCCGGGGAGCGCTGCGTTTTTGGTCTTGCCCCAGCCCCTTCGCGGTCTAGGCATGTCGTCGCGGTATTTTCGGCAACTCACCCCCCTGACTTATGCGGCCCGTTTTTACGTCCCCTCTTTGCATCCTGTTGAGCTCCGCTTGGATCGCTTCCCCCCACGCTTCCGCCGGGGACTGGCCGGTTTGGCGCGGCCCGCAGGGAGACGGGCGCAGCGCCGAAAAGGGATTTCCCACCCGCTGGAGTGCCACCGAAAACATCCGCTGGAAGACCCCGTGCCTGCCCGGACACGCGTCGCCAATCGTAGCTGGTGAGCAGATTTTCACCGTCGGCTACGAGGCCGAAAGCGGCGGGCGGGTTTTGCTCGCCTTCGACCGCAACAACGGCGTGCTGCAGTGGCGCAAAACCGTGCTCGAATCAGGGGCGGAACGCATTCACTCCGAAAACTCGCGCGCCTCCAGCACGCCCGCCTGCGACGGCAAACGCGTGTTCTGTGCCTTTCTAGACGGCCGTGAACCGGTGGTTTCCGCCTACACCCTTCAGGGGGAATCCGTTTGGAGCGTGCGCCCCGGGGTTTTCAGCAGCGTTCACGGTTTTTGCAGTACGCCGATTTTATGGAAGGGGAAGGTGATTGTGAACTGCGATCATGACGGGCCCGGATACATCGTGGCGTTGTCCGCGGAGGACGGCAAAGAACTCTGGCGCATTCAGCGCCCCAACAACACACGCAGCTATGTGGCGCCGCTGCTGCGCGAGACGGACGGACGCGCGCAACTGGTGCTCTCCGGTTCGAAATGCGTGGCGGGGTATGATCCGGAAACCGGTGAGCTGCTTTGGATTGTGGATGGGCCCACGGACCAGTTCGTGGCCTCGATGGTCTACAGCGAAAGCACGCGCTGGTTCTACATGACCGGAGGTTTCCCCAAGCACCACGTGATGGCCATCCGGCCCGAGGGGCGCGGCAACGTGACGGGCACGCACGTCGCGTGGCACTACCATCCGCCGTCGCCGGTGGGAGTGGCCTACGTGCCCTCCCCTTTGCTGGAGGGGGATTGGCTTTTGTTGAACGACGACCGCGGGTTTGCCCATGCATTTGACGCTCGTTCCGGAGAGGTGGTTTGGTCGGAACGATTTGGACGCCAACATGCTTCGCTGGTGAGTGCGGATGGGTTGGTGTATTTTTTGAACGATGTGGGGGAATGCCGTGTGGTGCGGCCTGCAAACCAGTTTGAGGTGGTGTCTGTGAACGCGCTGGGGGAGGGGGCGTATGCGTCTCCCGCGTTGAGTGAGGGGCAGATTTTTTTGCGTTCGAACGGGCACCTGTGGTGCGTGGGAGAGAGGCGTCGGGGGGGAAAGATTGTGACAATCCAGTGACGACCGCTCCGGCAAGCGCCAGATACGCTCTCCCCTCCGCAAACCCACTCCTTTTTCGCAGAGTATGTTATCACTCCCCGCCCGCGGCCTGATCCGCGGCGCCCGTTCCGATCCGGGTTTCCGCGTCTTTCGCGGGGAGGTGACAGCCCGTTTTTGTCGTGTATGGTGCCCGTAATGCATTCCACTAAACCCGCCCCGAAAACCCTCCGTACAGCCTTCTCCGTGGCCCTCGCTTTCGTCTGCGCGGGGGCGGTCGGTGCGGGCGTGTGGCGGTCGGTTCGGATTTTTTCCGGGCGCGATCTGGCGGTGACCCCTGCCGGTGAAAATTCACGCCAAGCCCGGCTGGATTCGACCGGGGATGTGGACGCAAACGGCCGGCCGGTTTCGGGGGGGGCGAGTTTGACGACGGGCTCCGGGCGGGTGCAACCGCCCAGTGCGCTTGGTGATGTGGAGTCTGGGATGGTAAGCCGTTTGGAAAATGCGGCGCATGGCGGGGATGTTGTCAGTCAGGTGATGCTGGGGCTCCTGTACGAGGAGGGGAGTGGGATGGAGAGGGATTTTTCGCAGGCTGCGCGGTGGTACGCGAGGGCGGCGGGGGAGGGGGACTCCGCTGCGCAGTATCGGCTTGCCCGGTTGTATTTACTGGGAAAAGGGGTTCCGCGGGACCGCCAGGAGGCGCTGCGCTTGCTGGAGCTGGCCGCGGTGCAGGGCAATTTGCAGGCGCAGGCCGACTTGGGTGCGTGTTTGTTGCAGTCGGAGGCGGGCGATCAAGCCGGCAAAACGGGTGTTGCGTGGCTGCGCGGGGCCGCTGGCGCGGGCAATCCGACGGCGCAGATGGCGCTGGGGGCGGCCCTCTTGAGTGGGCGCGGGGTGAGTCCAAGTGCGGAGGAAGCGCTTGGGTGGTACCAGCGGGCGGCCGACCAGGGATCCGCGGCGGCGCAAAACGCGCTCGGTGTGTTGTACGAATCGGGCCGGGGAACGGCGCGGGATTTGCCGCTGGCAGTGCAGTGGTACCGGAAGGCAGCCGAGCAGGGAGATGCCTTGGCGCAGACGGTTCTCGGTTCGCTCTGCGAGAGGGGCGTGGAAATGCCGAGAGATTTCGGTGCAGCCGCGGGGTGGTATGAGAAAGCGGTGGCTCAGGGGCATCCGGCGGCGATGACTTCGCTGGGTATGCTGTTGGTGCGGGGCGAAGTAGGTGTCTCGCGGGACGTCCGCCGCGCGGTGGAGTTGTTGAGGGCTGCTGCGTTCAAGGAAAACGTGGCAGCGCAACTGGCTTTGGGGTCGTTTTACGAGCGGGGCGAGCTTGTGGAGGCCGACGAACAGGAGGCGATCTCCTGGTACTCGCGTGCGGCCGCGAACGGCGCGTCGGTTGCCCAGGCCTTGGTCTGGGGGCTGCGTCCGCGCGGTTCTGGAACTCCTCGGAGTCTGGCCGAGGTTCGAGCTTGGTTTGAATCCGCCATCGAGCCGGGCAACGCTCAGGGACATTACGAACTGGGAAAAGTCTATCAGCGCGGCAACGGTGTTTTTCAAAATGTGGAGGAGGCGGGCGTTTGGTTTCATAAGGCGGCGCTTCTTGGGCATGCATCC
Source organism: Chthoniobacteraceae bacterium (assembly GCA_044370075.1). Classification (GTDB taxonomy): domain Bacteria; phylum Verrucomicrobiota; class Verrucomicrobiia; order Chthoniobacterales; family Chthoniobacteraceae; genus Chth-196. The sequence goes on from JBILWF010000157.1 coordinate 4,914, forward strand.
GCGCAGAACAAACTCGGGGTGATTCTTGCCAAGGGGCGATTGCAGGGCCTGCCCGCGGAGGCGCAAAACGCGGAGTACTGGCTGCGACAGGCGGCGGATCAGGGGGCGGCCAGTGCGCAGGCGAATCTGGGTTCACTTTTGGTGGAAAGAGCAGTTCAACCCGAGCAGGTGAAAGAGGCCTTGGTCTGGTTGCAGCGGGCGGCGGCGCAGGGTGAATCCTCGGGCCAGATGATGTTGGGGCGGGCATTTCTCAAGGGCCGCGGCGTGAAGCAAAGCGTGACAACCGCCGCCGAGTGGTTTGCCAAGGCCGCTGCTCAGGGAAATGTGGAAGCGCGTTTTGAGCTGGGCATCCTCTCGCGGGAGGGGCGCGGGACCCTCAAGGATCTGGCGCGGGCCTACTACTGGTTTGATCTGGCCGCCGCGCAGGGAAGTTCGAAGGCTGCGGAGGCCCGTGACGCCTTGGAGCCCACTATGAGCGCGGAGGATCTTGCGGAAGCTCGGCGCATGGTGCGGATGGCTCCGAAAGACCGGCCCCAAAGCACTGCCGCGGTGGGTAAAAAGCCCCAGGCTCCGGCGGTGGATGCCGGGGAACCGTAGGAGGGATAAGCGACCGCTGGGGGCGGGTGGATCCCGTTGGAAAAGATTTTCCCTTTCGCATCCGCCCGAGCTTCGGGCAAATCTGGCTTATGCCTTCCTTTGATATTGTTTCCGAAGTCGACAAGCAGGAGATCGACAATGCCATAAATCAGGCCCGCAAAGAGCTGACCACGCGCTTTGATTTCAAGGGATCCACCGCATCGATTCTCTGGCAGGACAAGGAGTCCAAAATCGTGCTGCAGGCTGAGGATGCGGCGCGGCTCAAGAGTCTGGAGGAAATCACCGTCGGACGGCTCGCAAAGCGCAACGTAGACCTGCGCAACGTGGAAAGAAAAACGCCCGCGATTTCGCCCCTTGGACATGCCACGCAGGATTTGTGCATCAAGCAGGGCTTGGATGGCGAGAAAGCCAAGGAGATAATCAAGGCCATCAAGGGTGCGGATTTAAAAGTCCAGAGTGCGCTCCAGGAAAGGCAGATCCGTGTTTCGGGAAAAAAGCGCGATGATCTGCAGGCCGTCATTCAGTTTTTGCGCGCCCGGGATTTCGGGGTGGCGTTGGGGTTTCAGAATTTCCGG
>JBILWF010000158.1:0-6084 GCA_044370075.1 Chthoniobacteraceae bacterium
CAAGTGCTCCACCGCCGTGAGCATTCCCTCGTAGATCTTCAACTCGCCCATCATCGCCGCCGCCTTCTCCATCCGCTTGCGGAAATCGTCGTCCCCAATTGCATTGTTCTTGCTGTCGGTTTCCAGCCCCTTGCGCACACCCTGCACCCGGTCTGCCAGCGCGTCCTGCTCCTTGCCAAGCACCCCCGCCTTGGCCGCGCCTTGTTCCTTGGTCTGCTTGTAAATGTCGCGCTGCCGCTTGAAAAGTTCCTCCACCCCGGAAATGACTTTTTCCACCTCCAGACGCTTCGTATCGTTCTGCGCCTGATCCGGGGCGGCTTTAAGGCGCGCCAAAATCGCCGCCTCCAAGGCTGAAGCACGAAGAAGCGCCTTGGTCTGAACGTCGCCTTCCGCGGCGTTTGCATCGCGCAAAACCAAAACCACTTCCTTCATCTCCTTCTCCAGCAGCTTCTGAAGGTTCTCGTGCAGATCCGCGCTGGATCCACTGGTCAGCGAAACCAGCTGCGTGGCGACCCTCGTCACCTCGCTCTGGCGCTCCACCAATCCATCGATCGTGACAGTGCCTTTCTTGACGATCAAAACCCGCGTTTCGTCCAGATTTTTGGACTGCAGGCTCACCAGCTTTTCCAGCAGCCCCTCAATGCTCTGGGCTGTTTCTTTTTTTGCCTCCGCGATTTTCTCCGCTGTACGCAGGTTCACGACAATAGGCCGGGAAAGCGCCGGGGCCGCGTTGGGTGCGTCATTGTTATCCCGTGCGATCACGCGGTACGTCACCCGCGTGTCCTCGCCCTCGGGCGTGACCGTCACCGAGGCGGTCCCCTCAAAGGAACGCTGGCCCGCCGCAGCGGCGTACTCCTGCAAAAGCCGGCCGTCATCCTTTTCCGTTGTGCTCTGAAACACAGCAACCGACGAAAGCCCGAGGGTGTCGGTGACCGCAAATTTGATCTGCATCCGCGCGCCTTTTTCCGCGAACAATTCAGCGCCCTCCGCGGGATCCAGAACGATTATTTTGGGCGGCTCATCCGGACGCACCTCCACCGGGATGTTGAGCTGTTCCTGAACTCCGGCCTCGTCCTTGAAAACCAACCGGAGCACGCGCTGGGCCTTGGCCAGCAAATCCACGTTCCATTCGTCCGGCTGGGCAGGTGAGACCTGAATGGAGTCGTCCTTGTCGGCCGTGACCTTCAACTCCACAAGGGGGTTGTTGAAGTTCAAGCGAACCCTGACTTTGGCCCCGAACGGTACCCCCTGCAGCGCAGCGCCAATCTCCACCTTCGAGGCCGGCTGGTTCATGTACGCGGGAGGCATGATGTCCGCCTCGGCCCGCTTGATAGCCGTGCGCGGGCGAACCTGTACGCGGAACCGCCCCGACTCGACGTCTCCAGCCTCCACCTCATACTCCATCGGCTGGCGGACTTCCTTCCAGGCGTAGGTGAACACCGGACGCCCCACTTCGTGCTCCATGAGCACCCGCTGCCATCCCCCGCCCACATCGCGGAAACGAATCCACGCGCTCTTGGGAATTTCCCCCGCGAGATTCACGGTCACCTGCACGTCGCGCCCCTGTGCGATGGTTTCGTTCCCGGGCAACAGACTTTCAATCCGGGTGCGTGTCAGGGGCGGAATGTTGCTGGAGGGCAGCAGGATGCGCAGCGTGGAGTTGACGAAGTTGGACGGCATCGCAAACGCCAGCCCAAGCAGCAGCAGTGCAAAGCCGCCGGCCCACGAGCCCATCTTGCGCACCTGTTTCCAACGGAAGACCTGCTCCCAATCCACCGTCGGAAACGGATCCCGCAATTCTTGAAAGATGGCCGAGCGAATCGGGGAGTCAGCCGGCAGCGACTCGTCAAACTGGACGGCCGTGATGAGAGCATTGGAGCGGTCTCCCGCGGCGATCTCCAGACGCCGGGCCATACTCGCGCGGGACACCTCCGGAGCCCATGCACGCCACGCCAAAACAAGCGCCCCCGCAAGGGAACCCATAATCATCACAAAAGTGGTCCAGCGCGCCGCCGCGCCAAAATGAATCCATGTGTCCAAAGCCAGCGAGAGCAGAATTTGCCCTGACACCACCGCGCTTCCCGCCATCAGATAGCGGGCTGCACGGGAAAAACGCCAACGCCGCGCCGCATGGTCCAGGCGCGCGTGAACCGACTGGGGATTCAGAGCCATAAAAAGAGAAGTTGATTCGGGGGGCCTCGAAAAAAAGCTGCTTTAGCGGATCACGGTATCGGTCGGCGCCGGCGCCTCGCCGGATTCCTTGGTTTTAATGATCCGGAAATTGGTGAACGCGGCCGTCGAATTGTTCGCACCGCCCAGGGCGATTGCCTTGATGAGCATGAACTGGGGTTTCACCTTCCAGCGCACCATCACCGTGACCTCCGACTGCGCGGGGGGGGCCTTCGTGAAGACGATGTGCCCCTCCTCAAATTTCCAGTCATGCCCCTTGTTCTGGCGGAAGGGCAGCTTGTCCGTCGCCTTGCGCAAACGAACCTCCACCACGTCGTACTTCACCGCGGTGTGCTGGGGGTGCACGGGAACCGGGAATTTTTCCTGTGTCCCGTCTCCATGCAGCGTGAAAGGCAGCGTCGCCGTCCACTCCGCCGGCAAGGTAGCTTCCTTCTCCCAAGTGCCCCAGGTCTTCGGATCGTTGGGCCCGCCGCTGTCCGCGGAACGGTGTACCATGAAAAGAGCCGGATACCCGTTCTCCGGACGGAACCGGAAAAGGCTGATCCGTTTGCCTTTGGCCTCCTCTTCCTCGCGCACCGCGTCGGGACGCGGGTCCACGGCGAAGGTTTCCGCCCACATTTTGCAGCCCACCTGGTCCAGATAGACATCCACCATGTACTTGTAGGTCGCCCCGGGCTCGATCGGCACCAGAGCCGTTTCCACCTTGGCCGTTTGTATTTCCAAAACGCTCTTTGGCGCCCGGATGGCCACACATTTGCGCCCCTCGATGACCTGATGGGAAACCCACTTGTGGTTTTCCACGTACTGCTCCTGCATGTTGGGCACCTGCGCGTCGTACCGGTAGCGGAATCCCCGCAGACTTGAATCCGAACAATCGCCGTTGGGAACCGGCACCGGCGTTGGTTTGCCCGCTACTGAATACACGGGGCGCAGCACGGGAGTCATGCTCAGGAGCAGCAATCCGAGGGGTACCAATCTCATAGGAAGCAAGTTGGGGGGGAACGATCCTTCGAGAGGCTATCAAATAGAGGAAGCGAAACCAAAAGCTAAATCAGGTTGCCGAACGCATTCTCGCTAGGGAAGATTCCAGCGCTTGCGCAGGATCCAGTCGGCCGCCAATCCGATCAAAATCAACACGAGCAAAACCGGGTGATTCCAGACCTCCACCATCCGGGCGCGCGCAATCTGCTGTTCCTTAACCCGAACCGAATCGCCCCAGTGGTTGCGGTTTTCCCACGTGAAAAATTTACCGCCAGTCTGCTGCGCAATCTGCTCGAGAAACAGGCGGTCAATCGGTTTTCCGGCCCGTTCCCGGGCGGGTTTTTCGACAATAAACTGCGTCTTTTCCGAGAGCTTGTTTTTGCTTCCCTCCCAGAAGGATTCCGCGATGAACACCCCCGGCATGTTCGGCTCCACGTCCACCGTAAACCCGCTCACAATACGCCCGTCGCTGGCCGTGAACTGCCCCGGCTTCATGCGGTACTGAAAAACCTTGCCGTCAGGGGTGCGCACGCTGAGCGGAAGGTTCGAAGGCGGCTTCACCCCGGCCTCCCCCGTGTCCAGTACCGCGCGCACCTGCGGGCGCTCCCCCAGCATGAAATTCGGCCGCTCGGTCATCAACTCCAGGCGAGCCGCCCCCTGCTTGTCCTGCTCTTTGGGAACGAGCCACTCCATGATCTGCGTCCAGAAAATGTCGTAGGGCGACCGGTCCGAAGACCAGTTCTTGGCCCCCATGCGCCAATGCCACACCGTGTCGGTCATCACCGCCACCACCCGCCCTTTGCCAAAGCGCTGGGCTACCACCATCGGAAAGGGTTTTGCCCCGTCAAGCCCCTCCACGAGCACTTCCGCTCCCGCAGCCACTTTCGGGCTGAGGTTGGCGGTCAACAGCGGCGGAAACTCCTTCACATGCGCAAACAGAGGCCCCAGCACGGCATGACGCATGCCCGCATCCGTGATCTGGACCGGGAACTTCCCCTCCCGATAATCAGCCGGCAGGTGCACGGGGCTCAACTCGGCCAGCGCCGTGTTTTTCAAGTCGCTCGAACCCAGCGCCGCCGCCCCTCCCAACAGAACCAGGCCGCCCCCCCGGTTCACAAAGTCCCGGATTTCCGCGTACTGCTCCGGCTTGATGGTGTTGGTGGGCAAATCCCCCAGCACCAACACCGCGTAATTCGCCAAACCCGCTTGGGAAAACTCCAGCCGCGGAGCCCCCCCTCCTGCCGGATTCGACCGATCGACAATCCCCATAAGCCTTCCATCCGCCGTGCGCACGAAAGCCTGGAGAGGCAGGTTGCGGTCGCCGGCCACCGCCTTGCGCAAAAACTTAAACTCAAATCCGAGCGAATCCTGCACGTACAGGATTCGTTTTCCGGGCGAAACCACCTCCACGGCAAAGGTGCGTGTCTTGGCATCCGGGTCCGCGGCGGCCTCCACTAAGCGGACTTCAAACTGAATTAAACCCGGCTCGGTGGCCGTGATTGGGAAGGTCACCGGACGCGTCTGCTCGTTTTCGTTGAACGTCACGGTGGCGTCCGCGGACTTCACGCCGTCCCGCCACAGCTCCACCACCGCCGCTTTTCCCGCCAATCCCGTGGCCGAAACGCTCGCACGGATCTCCCCCTCCCATCCCACCACCAGACGCCCCGGAGGATCCATCGCCGAGATCCACGAACGGCGCGCCTGGGGCGGCAACTCAAAAGGCTTTTCCAACTCAAAGGTGTGTACTGGAACTGAGCTGGCGAGGGTGAATTTTCCCGCCAGTCCCGAGGAATCCAAGCCGTCGCTCAGCAGCAAAACCGCGGCCAGGGGCTGGCCCAAAAAGCGGTCCCGCGTTTGTTGGATGGCCGCAAGCACATTGGAGCCTTCCTTGTTAAACTTTGGAGCCCCTTCATCCGGCGCCACCTCATTCAGACGGGCATCGAACCGAAAGACGCGGATGTCGTAGTGCTCACGCGTCGCCGCCCCGATCTGGGAGTCCATCCACTCCTTGACCCGCTCGGCCCGCGTGGGCTGCTTGGGGTCCACTTTGTCCTGCATGCTGTCGGAATCATCCACCACAACCGCCAGTTGCGGTTTAATCACCGTGACCTCATCCACCCGCTTGCGGGGTTGCATGAGCAAAATCGCAATCAAGCTAAGGGTGGCCGCCTGAACGGCACCGAGGCTCCACCGCATCGATGGCCGCTTCAACCCGCGAACACTTCCCCACCACACCGCGCCAAAAACCGCGAGAATCACCAGCAGCGCCAACACCCACGAAAAAACCGGCGTGAACGAAAGATCCCTCACGCCCATTCCTCCTCTCTCTGGCCGGCGGCCTTCCTCTGGCCGAAACGCCGCCGCACAATGCGCCCCGTATGAATCGCGGCCTCCGCACCCTGACTGCGGCTCGCCGCCAGCATGTTTGCGTACACCGATTGCACACCAAAAAGAATCGCCGCCAAAACCAGCAGCAACGGCCACAGAGGCGCCGTGCCCCGACTGCGTTGCAGTAACGCCTGCACCCCCTCCATCCCCATGGCACCCTCCAGCGGAAACCGTTTTTCCAGAGCGTCCAACGCCTCCACCGTCAAATCCCCCTCGATCCCGTCCACGTTCACCGAAAACCCGTGCACAAGCCCCTCCGCCGCATGCGTCACCTCATAAAAGCCCGCGCGCGGTGCGGCCATCAGCAGCGGCTGCCCCACGGCTGCCGGCATGGTTTCTCCGGATGGCAGCAACCGCACCGCATACGGCTGGTCCCTCGCCAGCCCGGGGGGCAGCATCACCGCATCCCCCACCAGCGCGGGTTTGGACTTGCTCTGGCGCGCACTCGACAGCCGTCCAATCTCCTGCACCACAGGAACAAATGCTGGAGAAATCGGAAACCCCCCCCACGCCATGTCCGCGGAC
>JBILWF010000159.1:0-6049 GCA_044370075.1 Chthoniobacteraceae bacterium
CGGAGGGATGCGTCTGAGCACGGAGGTGCACACGGGCGGCTGCCGGGGTTAAATTTGGAAGTTCTCCAACCGCCGCCTCCTCAAGTAACCTCGGCCTTTTTATGCAAACATACAAAGTCGCAGTGTTGGCCGGGGACGGCATCGGTCCCGAAGTGATGCAGGAGGCGCTCCGGATTCTGGAGGTAGTGCAGTCGCGGTTTGGATTTTCCCTGGCGCTTGAGGAGGCGCGGGTCGGCGGCGTAGCCATCGATGTGGACGGTCGCGCGCTGCCGGAGGCTACGCTGAGGGCGTGCGAGAACGCGGATTCGATTTTGTTTGGATCCGTCGGCGGCCCCAAATGGGAGAGTCTGCCGCCGGCCGAACAACCGGAGCGTGCGGCGCTGCTGCCGTTGCGCAAACATTTCCAGCTCTTCGCCAACCTGCGCCCCGCTGTGTGCTATCCAAAACTGACGCACGCTTCGCCGGTGAAGGAGGAGCTTATCCCGGGAGGTTTCGATGTGCTTTGCGTGCGGGAACTCACCGGCGGTTTGTACTTCGGACAGCCCAAAGGCACGCACGAGGAAAACGGGGAAACCATCGCCATCGACACGATGGTGTACAAAAAAAGCGAAATTGAGCGGATCGCCCACATCGCGTTTACGGCTGCCCGGCAGCGCCGGCACAAGGTGACTTCAATCGACAAAGCCAACGTTCTCGAAAATGGCGTTCTCTGGCGCAAGACAGTAACCGCGGTTTCCAAAAATTATCCCGACGTCGAACTCAACCATCTTTACGTCGACAATGCCGCCATGCAGCTCGTGAAGAATCCGCGTGGGTTTGACGTGGTGCTGGCCGAGAATCTTTTTGGCGACATTCTTTCCGACGAGATGGCCATGATTACCGGTTCGCTCGGCATGCTGCCCAGCGCATCGTTGGGCACGCGGCAGCTCGCCGCCGGACGTTTCGGGTTGTTCGAACCCAGCGGCGGCACGGCTCCCGATATTGCCGGCAAAGGCATAGCCAATCCCATCGCGCAGATTCTGTCGGCATCGATGATGCTGCGGTATGCCTTTGGCCAGAATGCCGCTGCGGACGCGATGGATTCGGCCGTGCGCACCGCCATCGACCGGGGATTCCGCACCGGAGACATTTGGAGCGAGGGTACCCGGCGGGTGGACACGCGCGGCATGGGCGACGCCATCCTGGAGGTGCTGGCATCGCATTAAATCCGGCGGCTTTTTCACGGGGTAGTACCGTGGCGGGAGTGGAGCGCGTGTCCTGCACTGCACGCGCAGTTCCCGGGTAATGGGGATTGCCGCAGATGGTGTCGCGTGCCATTTCAAGGCAGTTCCCCTGCCCCGGGGGACTGGGCGCCCCCCTGGAGACCAGCGCTCTGTTTTCAGGAATACCGGACGCCGCGGGATAATGTAAAAGACTTCGCCAGCCGGGGCATTTGGTGAAGTATTCGGAGCAATGGCTCCCGGCAAACTCGACAAACGCGGGTGGTTTTTCGCGCTGAATGTGCAGCGCGGGCAGGCGTCGTGTTGCTGCGTCAGCCCGCTGGTGTCCGTGCTGGAGCGTGTGCGGGACCGGCATGCTTCTGCACCCGAGGTGCCGGAGGTTCATCAATCTTCATTGTTTCAAGTTTTTTGTGTACTGCTCACCCTTCTGGTTTCGACGTCCTGCCTGAGTGCGGCAGAATTTTCGGCAGGAGCCCGCCTCGTTTTGCAGGAGCACTGTGCCGAGTGCCATGATGCCGATACGCAGAAGGGAAATCTGCGGGTGGACCAGCTTTCGCTTCAAGCTCCCGGTCAGGACCAACTCAACCGATTGGTGCTTCTGTTTGACCGGGTGCAATCCGGCGAAATGCCGCCCAAAAAAGCCGAGCAACCCGGGGCCGCCGCACGCACCGCATTTTTGGAGGAACTGGGTTCTGCAATCCGGGGGCATGAAAAGCAAACGGCCGAAAGATTCGGCGGCCGCACCTCCGTGCGCCGGATGAACCGGGTGGAATACGAGCACACCTTGCGCGATCTGCTGGGAGTGCCGCTGCTGCGCGTGAAGGAAATGCTTCCGGAAGACGGACAGCAGTTTGGATTCGACAAGGTCGCGGGTGCGCTCGATCTCTCCCACATCCAGATGAGCAAGTATCTGCAGGCTGCGGAGACCGCTCTGCGGCAGGCTGCTGCGACGGCCCCAGCCAAACCGGTCGCCGCGATCTGGAGGGAGTCTGCCGCGAAACAGGCAACTGCGCTCAGTGCAATCGCAGTTCACGCGGCGGTGCCCCTCAAAGCGCGGGAGCTGGCCCCGGGACTCACTACGCACATCGTGGGAAATCCCCTCAAGGACACAGGGAACTGCTACCGCGGCGCCAGTTTTCGTGGAGAGGCGGATTCCGTCGCAATGCTTTCGGGTGTTATCGGGGCGCACCAACCCGAGGGACTTCAGCCCGACCGTTTCAGGCCCGCCGCCGCCGGACTGTACCGCGTGCGATTTTCGGTTTGGAGCCTGCGCTGGATGCGGGATCATGTAGCGCCCGCGACGCGGGGAAGGGTCCAAAGCTACTCCGTGTTTGAGCGCCCGGATTTCAAAACGCGCCTGCCCGAGGAAAAACCGGCTGCGGGCTGGATGGAGAACGTCGAGTTTTATGGCGACGCTCCGGTCACCCAGGTGGTGCGCGCGTCGCTCAAGGGCCAGCCGCTGGGGTACTTTGACGCCCCCTCGCTCCACTCGCGGGAACACGAATTCACCGTATGGCTGAACCCGGGGGAGAAGGTGTCCTTTCACGCGATGACGCTGCCTGCGACGGGCGCAGCCAACCATCCGGACAAGGAAGGCGTGAGGACCTACGAGGGACCGGCGGTTGCATTCGACTGGTTTGAGGTGGAGGGCCCCCTCCTTGAACAATGGCCGCCCGCCAGCCATGTACGGCTCTTCGGCGGCCTCGAACCCGCGCAGCGCCGAAACCGTGCGGATGTGCCCGATGCCCGGCAGCAACTTTTGCAGAGCTTCGCGACCGCCGCCTTTCGCCGTCCCGTTGAACCCGGCGAGCTGGATCCTTACCACGCCCTCGCCGCGGCTGAACTCCAGCGCGGTGCATCCTTTGAGGACGCGCTTTTGAGCGCTTACAAAGCCATCTTGTGTTCTCCGGATTTTCTCATGATCGGCCTCGAATCGGGCGTCCCGCGTGGATCCAAACTGGGCGAGTATGCGCTTGCGTCGCGTTTGTCCTTCTTTTTGTGGAACACGCTGCCGGATGGGGAGCTGCTTGGGTTGGCCTCTACACAGGCCCTCTCGATGCCGGGCACGCTTTCCGCGCAGGTTGTGCGCATGCTGGCTGATCCGCGCGCGGAGCGATTCATCACACACTTTCTCGATGAGTGGCTGGAGCTGCGAAAAATAGACTTCACCACACCGGATCCGAATCTCTACCCCGAGTACGACCCGTGGCTGCACGACTCGATGCTGGCGGAAACGCGCGCGAGTTTTCGCCGTTTGCTCGCCAAAAATCTGGGTGTGCGCGAGTTGATCGCGGGCGACACGGTGCTCATCAACCAGCGTTTGGCGGAGCTTTACGGAATCCGGGGTGTGACGGGTTCGGAGCTGCGCGAGGTCGCGCTGCCCGCGGGCTCGAAGCGCGGCGGTTTTTTGACGCAGGCCGCGATTTTGAAGGTCACAGCCAACGGCACCGCAACCTCGCCCGTCTTGCGCGGGGTGTGGGTGATGGAACGCATTTTGGGCAACCCGCGACAGCCGCCCCCGCCCAACGTGCCGGCGGTCGAACCTGATGCCACCGGGGCGGCGACCATCCGCGAGATGCTCCAAAAACACCAGGCCGACGCGGCGTGCGCCTCCTGTCACGCGAGGATGGATCCGCCCGGTTTTGCACTCGAACATTTTGATGCGATCGGCGGGTTTCGCGAGCGGTACCGTGTTGCGGGAAAACCGAAGGGCGCCAGAGACAGGGCCTCGGACTTTGTGGAGGTGGTCAGCGAGGCTGGGCGAAGGAACCGCAGCACGATCCGCCTGGGCCCGGCGGTGGACGCTTCGGGCAGTCTTGCAGACGGACGGCCTTTCGCTGACATCGACGGCCTGCGTGCCCTGCTGCTCAAGGATGAGGATGCGCTGGCGCGCAACGTGGTGCGCCAACTCATGACGTACGCAACCGGAGCCGGGGTGCGCTTCTGCGACCGGGAAGCGATCGACACCATCGTGTCCCGCACGAAACCCTCCGGCCACGGGATGCTCTCTTTGGTGCGGGAAATTGTTGCCAGCGAACTCTTCCAGTCCAAGTAATCCCACGCTCCCATGACTCACGGTGCCCGATCTGCGATTCTTTCCCGGCGCTCTTTCCTGCGTGCCTCGGGGGCCGCTCTGGCCCTGCCGTGGCTTGAAGCCATGCATCCCGTTTTTGGCAAGGCTCCCGAAGCGCCCCCGCGCCGCATGGTGTGCATCTGCACGAACCTCGGCATCCTGGAGCGAAACTTTTTTCCGGAGCAGGCCGGCGCCGACTACGCCCTCACGCCTTACCTGGAGGTTGTGCAGGAGTTCCGTTCCCAATTCACGGTGATCTCGGGCACCTCCCACGGGGAGGTCAACGGGGGACATTCCGCCGAGGCCACCTTCCTCACCGCCGCCCCGCATCCGGGGACGGCGTCCTTCCGCAACTCAATTTCGCTCGATCAGTTCGGGGCGGAGCGCATCGGACACCTGACGCGGGTTGCAGCCCTTCCCCTGGTGGTGTCCAAATCCGGCAACCAGTCGCTTTCGTTCACCTCAAGCGGTGTGATGCTGCCGGCGGAGCGCAGCCCGGCGCAGGTGTTCAAGGCGCTGTTTGTGGCGGGCGACGAGGCGGCCGTGCAAAAACAACTGGAACACCTCCGCACCGGGCGAAGCATTTTGGACACGGTGGCCGGGCGTTCTGCAGCTTTGCAAAAGCAGTTGGGCGTGGCGGACCGCGCGCGCATGGACCAGTACTTCACCTCGGTTCGCGAGGTGGAACGGCGCCTTCTCATTGCCGAGGAATGGGAACGCACGCCGAAGCCCCGCGTGGAGAGTCCCGCCCCCAAAGACGGCGAGTATTTGCTCGAAAAAATGGGGGCCATGTATGATCTCGCGCATCTCGCACTGGCGACCGACAGCACGCGCTTGATCACGGTCTTCATCAAGCTGGATGGATTCAGCGAGCACATTCCCGGAGTAAACAGCGAGAGCCACAATCTCTCTCACCATGTGGGCCGCGAAGACAAACTCCGGGAGCTTAAAAACCTTGAAATCGCCGAGTTTCAGCAACTTCGCGGCCTGCTTTCAAAGCTGCATTCCAGCCGCGAGGGCGAATCCACGCTGCTGGACCGCACGCAGGTCCTCTACGGCAGCAACCTCGGAAACGGCAACAGCCACGACACGCGAAACCTGCCCATCCTTCTGGCCGGAGGCGGGTTCAAGCACGGCCAGCACCTTGCATTCGACCGGAAACACAACGCCCCGCTGCCGAACTTGTTTGTATCGATGCTCCAGCGTCTGGGTATCGAAGAGGAGCGTTTCGCCTCTTCAACGGGAACGCTCACCGGAGTTTGAGAGGGGGAAGCGGTTTCGGATTCCCGGCGCAGACGGCACCCCTCATTGATCCACGGAATACGCCCTTCGAGCGCCCGTAATTCGGCGGGTGTGGCGGCTTCGACTTGTGTTCGGGAGCGCCATGTCGGCAAACGCAACCCGGGCCTTGCGGCCAACTTCAGGCATGGATTGGAGCGGGCACCTGCGCCCCGGCAGGTTCCACCGCCGGGTCCTGAGTAATTTCCCACCCGGAAAGGGGATCCGGGAAGGCATCCCAACCCTGCTGGCCCAGAATCATTTCCGCATCCGTAAGCAGGGCTCCATCGAGCATCCGTGTGAGCGCCTCCCGGTCCATCGAGCGGCCAATCAGCACAATTTCCTGTCGCCGGTCTCCGAAGGGCTTCTGCCAGACCTCCTCCACGTAACCGCGGCTTTCCGCGTCCCCGTCCGGCCATGCATCCCGCCCCACCGCCGCCCACCACACCCCGCCAGCCTGATACTCGCAGGTCCCGCC
>JBILWF010000053.1:0-8884 GCA_044370075.1 Chthoniobacteraceae bacterium
TTCCGGAGGAAAACTTGCCGAGTCAAAAATCTGCACCTCGATGCCCTTCTTCACCGGATCGTTCCGGTCGCCCACATGGAAATAAAACCCGCTGTTGCCCTTGGGCTGAACTAAATACTCAAACTCAATCTCAAAGTCCTTGTATGTGTTTTTGGACCAGAGGTACGCACTCCACCGAGACCATCCGGACTCGCCTGGGCGCGGAGTGAGGGTTGCGACGCCTTCGGAGAGCGCCCAGTTTCCCGTGGTCTCCCAGTGCTGGGAAAGATCGTTTGCCGCAAACAAATCCTGTGAATCGGCGGCACGCAAAGAATCAAATCCGATACAGAACGAAGCAAATACGGGCAACAGCACCCAGCGCGACGGGGACAATTTCATAGATTAATCAAAAGAGGTTGGGCACGGATCATCAGAGCCCGCCTTTTGCCTTGGCAAATCTTTTCCCGAAGTCTTTGCGGGATGGCACAGCAAACTGCACCACGATAGCCTGCCTCAATCCAAACCACCTCGATGTCCGCCGCAGCCCACGTTTCCGGGCCCTTCCCGGGAATCCAAACCCGATCCCTCGTCAAAACCTACGGCAAAGGAGACGGCGTGGTACACGCCCTCAAAGGCGTCGATTTCGAAGCACGCTGCGGGGAACTGATGATGATAGTAGGCCCGTCGGGATGCGGCAAAACGACCCTGCTGAGCGTCTTGTGCGGCACGCTGCGCTACGACTCCGGATCGGTGGAGGTATTCGGCCATGACCTCGCTACAATGCGGTCCTCGCGGCTCACTGCGTTCCGCGGGCGCAACGTGGGTTTTGTTTTCCAGCAGTTCAATCTCATCCCCACATGGACCGCCCTGGAAAACGTCAGTGTTCCCTTGCTGCTCAACGGCGCATCCCGGCGCTCCGCAGAGCAGGCCTCCGCCGGCATGCTGCATTCCGTGGGCCTCGGCGACAAACTGCATGCACGTCCCTCCCAACTCTCGGGCGGCCAACAACAACGCGTGGCCATCGCGCGCGCTCTCGTTCACGAACCACGACTGCTTATTTGCGACGAACCCACCGCAGCCCTCGATGCCGTCTCCGGACGCAAGGTCCTCGAACTACTACGCGAAACAGCCTGTCATCCCGACCGGTGTGTGATCGTGGTAACCCACGACAGCCGCATTTTTCATTTCGCCGACCGTATCGCCGAAATGGAGGACGGTTGCATGAAAGCCATCGTGCCCGCCCCCCTCTACAAACCCTCCCATGTTTAAGTACCTCTCTCTCCTCGTCGCTTCGGCGGGCATTTTTCTCGCAGTGAACCTGGTGCGAAACCAAAAAACCTCCGTGCCCGCGCCCCCCCCCCTTGCGGAGCCCGCATCGGCCCCCTACCCCGATTCCATCGGCGCGCGCGGCATCATCGAAAGCCTCGAAGAAAACGTGCGGATCGCTCCAGCCGTAGCCGGCCTCGTCGTGAGCGTGCCCGTCAAAGTGGGGGATTCCGTCCGCATCGGCGAGGTGCTCATCCAACAAGACACCCGGGACGCCGATGCGCAAATCGAAGTGCAGCAGGCCAACGTGGGGTCCATCAACGCTTCCATCGACGAAGCAGAGGTGTCTCTCGCCGACCGCCAGGATCAATGGGACAGGATCGAAAAACTAGGCGAGAACCGCGTGGTCAGCGTGGACGAAAAACAGCGCACCCTGTTTGCCCTGCGGGCCGCAAAGAGCCGGCTTGCATCGCGCCGGGCGGATTTAGCGGCAGCGCACGCGCAGTTGGCCCGTGCCCGAATTCAGCGTGAGTTGCTGCTGGTGCGCGCGCCCCGCGACGGGACGATCCTCCAGGTCAATGTGCGCGCGGGCGAGTACGCGGCCCCCAGTGCGCAGGAAACTCCGTTGTTGCTGGGCCGCATCGACAGCTTTCAACTGCGCGCCGATGTGGACGAGGACAATGCCCCCCGCGTGCGCACGGGCTGCGAAGGCGTCGCCTTCATCAAGGGCCAGCGCAACGGCTCGGTCCCGCTCCAATTTGTACGCATCGAACCCTACATTCTACCCAAACGCTCGCTCTCGGGGGAAAGCACCGAACGCGTGGATACGCGGGTTCTCCAGGTAATCTTTCGTTTCGAGCGGCCTGCAACGCCCGTTTACGTCGGCCAGCAGATGGACGTTTTTCTCAAAGGAGAAACGAGCACACCGTAAAATCCGGCCGTCCCGGAACGGCAAAGCCCGCACCGGCGTGCTGGAACTTCCGGCGGCAGGCCATTACACAAGGGCCATGTTCAGGCTGTTGTTTTTGGGAGATATAGTCGGCGAACCCGGCCGGAAGGCGGTGGTTGAGGCACTGCCGTGGTTCAAGGCGGAGCGCTCCGTCGATTTCATTGTCGTCAACGGCGAGAACACCGCCGGCGGCCGCGGGATCAGCCCGAAGATCACCGTAGACCTGCTCCGCGCTGGCGCCGCCGTGATCACCACCGGGGACCACGTGTGGGACCAAAAAGACATCGTGCCTTTCATGCCCACCGAACCGCGTTTGCTGCGGCCGATCAATTATCCGCCGGGCACGGTGGGATACGGTTCGGTGGTGCTTGATACGCCCAAGGGACCGGTGGGCGTCATCAATGTACAGGGCCGCACCTTCATGCAACCACCGCTGGAAAACCCCTTCCTCGCCATGCAGGCCGAGGTCGACCGCATGCGCCAGTCTACTCACATGATCTTCGTGGATATCCATGCAGAAACCACCAGCGAGAAAATCGCCATGGGCCGCTTCCTCGACGGACGCGTCTCCGCGGTGGTGGGCACACACACCCACACCCAAACCGCGGACGAACAAATCTTCCCGGGCGGCACCGCGTTTTTGTGTGATGCGGGCATGTGCGGTCCGGTCGAGGGTGTTCTGGGACGGGATCCGCAGGCCATTTTGGAACGCTACCTGACAGCCCGGCCGGTAAAATATCCGCTCGCACGCGGTCCGGTGGTGCTGCACGGAGCGCTCATCGATATCGACGAATGCACCGGACGCTCGACGCACATCGAACGGGTCGTGCACCGCACGGCCGTAGAGGCATGAGACACGTGTGTGTCACAGGCGCGGCCCTCGTCAGCGCACTGGGGCCGAACTTGGATGCCGCACTCGATGCGTGGGAGACAGGGCGCAGCGGACTTGAACCACCGCCACCCGGGGCTTTTCCGGAAGGATCCGTGCAGCCGCCCCTGTGTGGACGGATAGCCGATCGCACCCCGCTCCGCGGACGCCGTTACGGGGCAGCCTCCAACCTGGCAGTTCATGTGGCGCGCTGCGCCGTGCATCAGGCGGGCTGGTCTGAAATGGACCTGCGCGAGGCATCGCTTTTCGGCGCGTCCAGCCGCGGAAATGCGGGGGAATTACTGCGCAGCCACGGATGGCGCCGGCCTGTGCGTTCGCTGGTGGCAAGCAACACGCTTCACAGCGAAATCGCGGCAGCGGTCAGCATCGAACTGGGTATCGAAGGCCCTTGGCAGATGCTTTCAAACGGATGCAGCTCGGGGCTGGATGCTCTTGGACTTGCGTGGCGCACCCTTGCCGCGGGGTGGACTTCGCGCGCGCTCGTGATCGCCTCCGAATTACCGCTTGTTCCGGAACTGCTGCGCGATTTTGCGCATGCAGGCCTGCTGGCGCGCGATGCGCTCAACAACCTGCTCGCTTTGGAAAGCACCGGGTTTTACCCCGCCGAGGCAGGCGTGGCCATCACGCTTGAAAGCTGTGAATCCGCCGCGGGAGGGCTGTGCCGGGTGACAGGCTATCTTGCCAACAGCGATGCGTACGATTCCCTTGCATCGCCGCCGGATGGAAAAGGCATGGCGCGTTTGCTCGCGCAAAAACTGGCGCAGGAATATCCCGCCCTCGTGTGCACGCACTCAACGGGAACACGCAGCCACGCCATCTCCGAGCTCGCCGCCCTGCAAACGGCATTTCGCAGCACCCTGGGGTCTTTACCCCCCGTGCTGCCGCTCAAGACTCTGACAGGGCACACGCTCGGAGCCAGCGGCCTCGTCGATATCGCGATGCTCGCCGCAGCCCTCAGCCGCGGCCGGATTCCAGGGCTGCCACCAACTGCAAGCGCCCCGCCGCCCCTGCGCGTATGGAACAAACCCCGGCCGCTGGGTCTCGGGGAAGTCGTGTGGAAAACGGCATCCGGGATGGGCGGCCACAATGCGCTGGTGTCCCTGCAAGCATGTGTTCCAGAACCGTCCGACGGTTGATTCGGCTCGTTCCAAAAAAGGAACGCTCTCCCTCCCCTCAACTCTGCTCCCACTCGGACAGTTGATTTCGCTCCTCAACGGACAGCGTTCGGATCCACAGCTGTCGCAGATGCGCATAGACACCCAACAAACGCTGCCATTCGCTGCGTTGCTCCGCCGAAAAGCCATCCCAGCTGGCTGGATCCATCCGCCGCAAATCGGCAACTTTCTCCGAAATGGACAGGAAGAGCGTCCTTCCCTCCTCGGCTCGCTCCGCAAGATTTTGCAGCTGCTCCTCCAACTCCTGCTCATACTCCGCGATGAGCACCACCGTGCGCTCCACCGCCTGCTGAACCGATTGGATCGCCGCCTCACCCTCCCTCCCCGAAAGCAGCCCGCTCAGGCGGGCCTTTTCAATGCTTTGTCGCTTCCGCTCCAGCTTCAGCAACAAATCGTGGCCTTCCAAATAATCGGCAAAAGGATCCCGGGGTGACAGGGGCATTCCAAAACGTACACACCCTCCGGCTTTGCGCTAGGGCCACGTTTGGGTCTCTTTTTTCCGCGCAGGAACCCCACGGTTTCACCCCCCTCAAGCCACTCCTTCTTCCACGCCCGACTCCCGCCGACGGTATTCCCTCGGCGTGCAGCCCACGATGCGGAGAAAAATCCGGTTAAAAAACGATAACTGATTAAACCCCTCTTCCAAGGCGACCTCCCCAACGGGCAGATCCGTCTCCCGCAAGGCACGGCACACCGCCTGAATTCGCACCTCGTTTAAAAACGCTGAAAAACATTTTCCCGAATGACGCTGAAATTGACGCGCGAAAGTCGCGCGACTCATCCCGCTCAAACGCAACAACTCCTCCAAACGGACTCCCCGGCGATAATTCCCCAGTACAAACGAAACGGCCCGCGAGATCGCCTCCTGCTGCTGCGCCGTTCCATCCAGCGAAAAAGGCTGCTGCGAGAGGAGCTCCCCGCCTCCCTTCTCCCCGCTCTCCACCAACTTCGCCAACACCCTCCAAAAAATCGCCAGCCGCATCATCCCGCCGCAGCCCGTCATCTCCCGCAGCAAGGCGGCCACCTCCGTGGCAACAACCCCGCCCAACCGCAAACCCCGCCTCGCCTGTTCAAGAAGCACCTGCAAACCGCCGCTTTCCGGAAAACCCCACACCCCGTGATGCCGCGGGAAGCTCCACTGCACCACCAGCCCCTCAGAAGCGCCCCGCAAATCCCAGTAATGCGGCACGTTGGCCCCGATCAAAACGACATCCCCGCCATCCACCGCCTCCACCGAATCCGCCACAAACCGGGTTCCCCGCGCGCCCCATACCGCCGCCAGCTCCACCTCAGGGTGGTAATGCCAGCGATCCCCATACCCCGGCCATGCCTCCACGCGGCCATCGCCGTGCAGCAGCTCCACATGCTCCGGTCCGCTGCGCCACCGCAGAAGGCGGAAAGATTGCCCCTGCCCCGGACGCACGTCTTCCCTAGGAAATGTTGAAACCGGCTGCACAACACATAGCTTGATCTCATAGTGGAAGCTTTTGAGAGAAAAAAGTAGGTGTTTGCCCGCTCGCCCGGGTTCTCCTATCAAATGCTCGCGTCCACTCACGTTCCTCCTTCCACCCCATGAATCCTCGCCACTGTCTTTTCCTTTTCGGCCTCGGCTGCAGCTTGGGCGCTTTCTCAACGCATCTTCACGCTCAAAAACCGGCGGCAGCCGCCAAGGAAAAACCTATTCAGATCACCCTCAAGACATTGACGGCGCAGATGAAGTTCGATCACTCCGAACTGCGCGTCCCCGCCGGCGTCCCGATCCAGCTGGTTTTTGACAACCCGGACGACATGCCGCACAACGTGGTGTTTTGCAATCCGGGGACGAAAGTCGAGGACTTGGTCGCCAAAATGCTCGAGGCGCCCGAGAAAGCGTTGAAAAACAACTTCCTGCCCGAGGACGAGCGCGTCTGGCTCAAATCGAAGCTGCTGAATCCCCACGAAAAACAAACCCTCGAATTTACCACGCCCTCCAAACCCGGCGCATACCCTTTTGTGTGCACATTCCCGGGGCATGCAGCCACGATGCAAGGGGTGCTGCGCGTCGTGAGTGACGGCCCGCGCCTCCAGGAACTCAAGTTTGAGCTCTACCACGGAGCGTGGACCAAACTGCCGGACTTCAAGAAATTAAAGCCCGACCGCACGGGCGATGTTCCAGACAACCTCGTACAGCTCAAATTCGACGACTACAAAAACCAGTACGGACTTGTTTTCACGGGCAAGCTCGAGGTGCCCGAAAATGGGGATTATACCTTTCAAATAGCCAGCGATGACGGCGCTCGCCTCTCCATCGATGGACAGAAAGTCATCGAGGCCGATGGCATTCACCCCTCGGACCTGAAGGAGGCCGGCAAAAAGTTGAATAAGGGCCATCACGATTTCCGCCTCGAATACTTCCAAGCCGAGGGCAACGCGGAATTATATGTCGGCTGGAACGGGCCCACCTTTGACACAACGGCCTTGTCCAAATGGCAGCCCGCGAACACCAAAAAAGGCAGGGGACAAAAGAAGGAAGACGTCTCCGGCATCCTTCTCACCGTCGAGGAAGAACCGATTATCTACCGCAACTTTATCGCCAACGCCGGAAACCGGGGAATCGGCGTGGGCTTTCCCGGCGGTATCAATATGGCGTGGAGCGGTGAGTCGATGAATCTCGCACTCATCTGGCGCGGTGCTTTCATTGATGCGGCACGCCATTGGAAGGGGCGAGGAGGCGGTCAACAAGCCCCAGCAGGTTTTGATGTCTTCTCTGTCTCCTCGATGGGACTACCCCTCGCCGTGCTGGATCCCGCGGCAGAGAACAAGGCGTGGCCGAATGCCACCAATGAACTCACCCAGGAAGGTTACACATGGAAGGGCTACTCTCTGGATGTGCACGGCATTCCCTCCTTCGAATACGCATGGAACGGCGTGAAAGTGGAGGACAAGCTGACACCTCAAGGCAGTTACAAAGCAGACGCCAAACTTGTTCGGACCCTCAAGCTTCAGGGGACGATTCCCAAAAACGCCACCCTTCTGCTGGCCAGGGGATCCGAAATCAAACTGAACGCCGGCTCCTTTTTGGTAAAAAATTCCCCCTCTGACACCGGATACTCCATTCAGTGCGACGGGGCGAAAATCGAAAAGATTGGAGATAAAAATCTGCTGCTGGTTCCTGCCCGCGCAGACATTCGAGCCACTTATTCCTGGGCATCCGCTGCGGGACATAACACACACGCTGCCCCCTAACCCTCCATCCCATCCTCTCTCACCCCGAACACCTCACGCCCATGAAAGCGCGCGTTCTTCTTCTCCCCCTTCTCTTTGGCAGCTCTTCCGCTTTTCTCAAAGCCGAACAACCCGCGGATCCCGCGGAAGCTGAGTACTACAAAATCACCACCTTTCCCACTCCCGCAAAGACCGCTTTGGAAGTGAGCTCCGTGGAACTGCTTCCGGACGGCCAAATCGCCGTGGGAACCCGCCGCGGTGAAATCTGGATTGCCTCGAACGCTCAAAACGCATCCGGCGTCGGCCTCTGGAACAAGGAGTCCGCCGTGTTCGAACCGGCTCCCGACACGCCTACCGCTCACCAGATCTCGTATAAACGTTTCGCCGAGGGGCAACACGAGGTGATGGGCCTCGCATGGAAGGACGGCTGGCTTTACGCCACAAACCGCTACGAACTGCTTCGGCTCAAAGATTCACTCAACCGGGGCAAGGCCGACAAGTTTGAAACCGTCGCCACACCGTGGGGCGTGAGTGGCGACTATCACGAGTACTCCTTCGGCTCCCGCTTCGACAAAAACGGCGACCTGTGGTTTGTGGCCTGTTTGACCGGATCCTTCTCGAGTCAAACGGCCTTCCGCGGCTGGGCGCTGCGCGTAAAACCCGATGGAACTGTGGTTCCCACCTGCAGCGGAATCCGCTCCCCCGGTGGAATCGGTTTCGATGCCGATGGCGAAGTCTACTACACGGACAACCAAGGCCCCTGGCACGGGTCGTGCACGCTCCAACACCTCGTCCCAGGCTCCTTTCAGGGCCATCCGGGCGGCAATCAATGGTACTCGAAAGCTCCGAACATGGGACCACGTCCCGTGGATCCAAATGACCAGAGCCGGATGGTCACCGAACGCGAGCGCGTCAAGGAACTGGTGCCGCCTGCCATCTACATGGTGTACGGCCCAGGGAAGATCGGGAATTCGTCGACGGCCGTCATCTGTGATTTGAGCAAAGGCAAATTCGGCCCCTTCCAAAAACAAATCTTCATTCCCGACCAAAGCCACTCCAGCATCGCCCGCGTATATCTCGAGACGGTAAACGGCATCAAACAGGGCGTCGTGTTCCCCTTCCTCAAGGGCCTAAAATCCGGTCCCATCGGGGCGCGGATGGGAGAGGACGGAAAGTTTTTCGTCGGCGGCAGCGACCGGGGATGGGGCGCCCGCGGCGGTCATCCCTTTGCATTTGAGCGCGTGGATTGGACCGGCAAACTGCCCTTTGAAATGCACGAAGTTCACGCCAAGCCCGACGGGTTTGAAATCACCTTCACACAGCCCGTCGACGCTGCAACCGCCGCCGATCCAAAGAGCTATTCGCTCAAGGCGTTCACCTACATCTACCAAGCGAAATACGGCAGCCCGCAGGTCGATGATC
>JBILWF010000143.1:0-6353 GCA_044370075.1 Chthoniobacteraceae bacterium
CTGGAGCCCAAAATTGAGAAGGTCACCGTGGCACCCGATCACAAATCCGTGCGCTTGACCCTCGATGTGCTTACCAAGGGGCACATCCACGAAATACATTGCGACGGCGTCCGCTCGGCGGATGGCGGAAAGTCCGTGCTGCATCCCGTAGGCTACTACACGCTGAACGAAATCCCTGCGAAGTAGGGAGGCTCTGCTTGTAAACCCGGAGAAGGGGGAGCCCCGGCTTCCTCCTTCCCCCTGAAGATTACCCGCCTCGGTCCCGCGCCGACTCCGGGAGGACAGTTCCGGCGTTCCATGGGAAGATAAAATCACTTCCCAATCCGTTCTCGCCTTCGAGGTTAATCGCAATATTGCATTTTGCAGTTTCCCTCAGTGCCCAGCCCCCTTCCATGAAATCCTTCCTCGCGATTCTGACGCTTGCCATCTGCCCGTTCCTCACCCTGCAGGCTCAAAATCCGCCTGCGCCGCTCTTTCCCTCAGAGCCGCGGCAAATCGCATCGGATGTGTGGTTTCAACAAGTCAATGGAAGTTCCAACTGCAGCTGGGTGGTATTCGATGAATATGTATTTGTGATTGATGCCAACTTTGCCTGGGTCGCGCAGGCCCTCGAGGAACGCATCCGCAAGACCACCTCAAAACCAATCCGCTACGTCTTCGACACCCACCATCACGGAGACCATGCGGAAGGCAACTCCTGGTGGATTCACAAAGGGGCGGAAGTCGTCTGCCACGACAAGTGCCTTGGCTCCCTCAAAGAAAAAGGCGCGACTGAATGGCAAACCGTGCAGCAAAAGCGCCCCGAATTTGCAGGCATCCCTTTCAAAACTCCCTCCTTGAGTTTCTCAAAAAGCCGCGTCTTTGAAGACGCCCATCACAAGCTGGAGCTCATCCATTTCGGCTGGGGCCACACTCAGGGGGACAGCTTTGTGTGGATGGAACGCGAAAAGGTCATTTTTTGCGGCGACGCCTGCGTCAACGGGCCTTTCAACTACATGGGCGAGGCAAATTCCCTCCAGTGGATTGAAGTGCTCAATCAGGTCGAAAAATTGCCCTTTGAAACCCTCTGCCCTGGCCACGGTCCGCTTGGAAACCGGGATACCCTCAACGAACAGCGCGCCTACTTCCTCGACCTGCGCAACATCATCAGCGCCCAGATCAAGGAAGGCAAAAACCTCTCCGAAATTTCGAGAACTCTAGAAATTCCCCGGTATAAAACGTGGACCGGCCGCAAACCCGCCGCTCTCAACATCCAAAAAGTTCACGAAGAGCTCACGGCCCAATAATCACCGCTGCCGCCTCATCCGATGGCGTGAAACTCTTGGAGCGTTTTCACCGACAACCCGTGCTCCCTCAGAGCCCGGATCCCCTCGAGGCTCGCGAAGGCCGCCCGGAGCGTCGTCATGATCGGTATGCGGGCACTGCTCGCGGTCGAGCGAATCTTTATCTCGTCCTCGCGCGCCGTCTTTCCACTGGGCGTGTTGATAATTAACGCGAGCTCTCCGTTTTTGACCATGTCCAGAGCGTTTGGACGACCCTCGCCGATCTTGAATAGCGCCTTCACCGACACCCCGGCATCCTTGAGCGCCCGAGCCGTTCCCGAAGTCGCGTACAGAGTAAAACCCAGATCCGCAAACCCGCGCCCCACCTCCACGGCGCGGGCCTTGTCGCGATCGGGCACGGAGATGAATACGTTCCCGGCTTGGGGAAGCGGCGGCTGGGCAGCCATTTGCGCTTTCGCATAGGCAAGTCCAGCAATGCTGTCGATGCCCATAACCTCACCCGTGCTGCGCATTTCAGGCCCAAGCACGATGTCTACTCCCGGAAACTTGATAAAGGGAAACACCGCTTCTTTCACACAGTAATGCTTGGGCGTGACTTCGCTGGAAAATCCAAGCGCCTCCAGCTTTTCTCCCGCCATTACTTTCGCCGCCAGCTTGGCAAGGGGAACTCCGATGGCTTTGGAAACAAAGGGTACAGTTCGGGAAGCACGCGGGTTGACCTCGAGCACATACACCTGCTCATCCTTCACAGCAAATTGAACGTTCATCAGGCCGCGTACCTGCAGCTCCCGGGCCATGCGCTTCGTCGCATCCGAAATGCGCGCCTTGACGTCCTCACTCAAGCTAAACGGAGGTATCACGCACGCACTGTCCCCCGAATGAATTCCCGCCTCTTCAATGTGCTCCATGATAGCGCCGATCACCACACGCTCCCCATCCGAGATGCAGTCCACGTCCACCTCGGTGGCATCCTCCAAAAACCGGTCCACCAAAACAGGCCGCTCCGGACTGGCCTCCACGGCCGTGCGAATGTAACGGCGTAAATCATCCTCCGTGTGAACCCTCTCCATGGCCCGCCCCCCCAGAACGAACGAAGGACGGACTAAAACAGGATAACCCACTCTCGCCGCAACCGCCACAGCCTCCGCCTCGTTGGTGGCGGTTCCACCCGGCGTTTGAAGGATGCCGAGCTTGTCCAGCATTGCGGCGAAAAGTTTACGGTCCTCCGCAATCTCAATGCTTCGCGGAGAAGTGCCAATGATCGGCACACCCGCCTCGGCCAAACCCTGGGCAAGATTCAGCGGCGTTTGCCCGCCAAACTGGACAATCACTCCCCACGGCTTTTCCTGCTCACAAATGTTAAGCACGTCCTCCAAGGTCAGAGGCTCAAAATACAGTTTGTCGCTGGTGTCATAGTCGGTTGAGACGGTCTCCGGATTCGAGTTCACCATGATCGTCTCAAAACCCATTTCCTTGAGCGCAAACGCCGCGTGCACACAGCAATAGTCAAACTCTATCCCCTGGCCAATCCGGTTGGGCCCCCCCCCAAGTATCATCACCTTGCGCCGGTCGCTTTCACGCCGTTCGTTTTCCACTCCGTACGTCGAGTAGTAATACGGAGTGTAAGCTTCAAACTCGGCGGCACATGTATCCACAAGGCGGTACGTCGGCTCGACCGCAGCATTTTTCCGGGCAATGCGCACCTGTTTTTCACCCTTGCCCGAGGCCACGGCGAGTTGCCTGTCTGAAAACCCAAGTTTTTTCGCTCGGCGCAAAGCCTCGGGGGATTCGAAAGCTTTTTGCAGGACGCTTTCCTCGCGCGCGATCTGCGCCAGATGCTCGAGAAACCAGCGGTCTATTTTCGTAAGCTGAAAAACCTCCTCCACGGACATGCCGGATGCAAAGGCCTGCCCGAGCGCAAAAATTCGTTCGCTGTTGGGAACCGTAAGCCGGCGCTTGAGAGTCTGGCGGTCCAATTTGACGTCCGCCCCGTCTCCCAGCAAGCCGAACCGCTTTACCTCAAGGCTGCGCAAAGCCTTTTGCATAGCCTCCTTAAAGGTGCGGCCTATTGCCATGGCCTCCCCTACGCTCTTCATCTGCGTGGTAAGCGTGGCGTCCGCCTGCGGAAACTTCTCAAAGGTAAACCGCGGCACCTTGACCACCACATAATCAATGGAGGGCTCAAAACTCGCCGGCGTCTCCTTAGTGATATCGTTGCGCACCTCGTCCAGCGTGTACCCCACGGCCAGCTTGGCCGCTATTTTGGCGATCGGAAATCCCGTCGCCTTGGAAGCGAGAGCCGAGGACCGCGAAACACGCGGGTTCATCTCAATGACAATCATCCGGCCGTTTTCCGGATGCACACAAAACTGGATGTTGGAACCACCCGTTTCGACACCAATTTCCCGAATCACCGCAAACGAAGCGTCGCGCATCATCTGATACTCCCGGTCGGTGAGGGTCTGTACCGGGGCCACCGTGATGGAGTCTCCAGTGTGCACGCCCATCGGATCCAGATTTTCAATCGAACAAACTATCACGCAGTTGTCCGCGCGGTCGCGCATCACCTCCATTTCAAACTCTTTCCAACCCAGAAGGCTTTCCTCGATCAAGACCTCGCTCACGGGGGACAAATCCAAGCCGCGCGCCACGATTTCCTCAAACTCCTGCCGGTTGTACGCAATGCCCCCACCCATTCCACCCAAGGTAAACGCGGGACGAATGATCAACGGAAAAGAACCGATTTCCGCGGCTGCCTTGCGCGCCTCCTCCATCGTGTGGGCAGTGCCTGAGCGGGCAACTTCCAGTCCGATGCGGATCATGGCTTCCTTGAAAGCCTGCCGGTCCTCCCCCTTGTGAATGGCCTCGGCTTTGGCTCCTATCATGCGCACTCCGAATTTCTCAAGAATGCCCTTTTCCACCAACGCCATCGCACAATTCAAAGCGGTTTGCCCCCCCAGTGTGGGCAGGAGCGCATCGGGCCGCTCCCGTTCGATGATTTTCGCGACAACCTCCGGCGTGATCGGCTCCACATACGTGCGAGCTGCAAACTCCGGGTCCGTCATAATGGTGGCCGGATTGGAATTGATCAAAACCACCTCATATCCCTCTTCGCGAAGAGCTTTACAGGCTTGAACGCCGGAGTAATCAAATTCACAACCCTGCCCGATTACGATCGGGCCGGATCCAATGAGAAGAATTTTGCGGATGGAGGTGTCGCGGGGCATGGGCAAAGTCCGACAGGTCTATCAGAGCACCCCGAAATCGGCAACGGCAGCACCGGAAAAAGCGAAATTCCAGGCCCTCTCCGAAGAGATACCCTGCTCTAAATCAACCCGCCCAAACGCAACCCGCCCGGGGAACCCTGGCCATCACCTCCGGTTCAGCCACATCCTCTTGCTGCGCGCTCCATACCGCGCCAAAAGAAAAGCCCCGTCACTCAGACGGGGCTTTCCTTCTTGGGTCTCAGCGGATTCCCATCTACGCGAAGAGCCGCGTCACAGCTTTCGCTTTTACCAGTTCACGCGGTTGGTTCAAGTGGTTGTAAACCACCGTCTCCGGGTCAATTCCGCAAGCGTGATACATGGTGGCCAGTAACTCAGAGGGATGCACCGGATCTTCAGCAGGGCTGCTGCCCGTCTTGTCGCTTTGACCGTGCACATACCCCCTCTTAATGCCTGCGCCCGCGACAATCGCCGAGTAGCAGTAAGGCCAGTGATCGCGTCCATCGGCGCTGTTTCCATTTCCCGAAGTGCTCACTCCTTTGATGGGCGAACGGCCAAACTCGCCGATCGCCACCACCAGGGTGTCCTCCAGCAGACCGCGTTGATCCATGTCATCAATGAAAGCAGACAACCCCTGATCCAGCATCGGTCCCGAACGATCCTTCATCCGCTCCGTCAGGCCCACATGATGATCCCACGAGTGCTTGTCGGAGTTTGCGACCTTGGGCCAGATGACCTCCACAACGCGCGTTCCTGCCTCAACAAGCCGACGTGCGAGCAAACAGCTCTGTCCAAAAGTATTCCGGCCATAGATGTCGCGCAGCGCATCAGATTCCTGATTCAAATCGAACGCCTTCCGCGCGCGCCCGGACAGGATTAAATTCAGCGCCCGCTGGTAGTACTCATCAAGATTGTACTTCTCAACCGCCTTCTCCACTTCCGGCATTGCCGATTCAATAACCTCCCGCAATTCCGCGCGCCGCTGCAACCGCAAGGCAAACACCTCGGGCGGCAGTTTCATGTCTTCCACACTCAATCTCTCGAGCTTGTTCATGTCCAGGTCGTCACCCGGGGGATACAGCGTGTAAGGATCGAAGGCCTTGCCGAGAAAACCGGCGCTCCCTCCCTTGCCCACCACATTGCTTTCCTGCAATGGACGGGGAAGCATCACAAACGGAAGCATCGGTTCCGTTGGGGGTTTCAACCGCACGATGTTGGATCCGAAGTTCGGAAAATCTTTGGGATCCGGGGGTTCCAACTGGCCGGAAGCACTCACTTTGTCCGTGGTGTAGCCCGTCATGATCTGGTAGATCGCCGCCGTGTGGTTAAACAACCCGTTGGGCGTGTAACTCATGGACCGAATCTGCGTAAACTTGTCATTTACTTTGGCAAGTTTCGGCAAAATTTCCGTGTAATTGATTCCGGGGATTTTTGTGGGGATCGACTTGAAAGCAGACCGTATGTTGTCCGGCACATTTTCCTTCGGATCCCACAAATCAATATGACTGGGCCCGCCCTGCAGATAGATGAGAACAACACTCTTTGCCTTGCCCCATCCCGGACCGCCTGCCTTGCCCGACTCGGAGGCGCGCGCCTGAAGATTCAGCATCGTGCCCAAGGACATGCCCATGATGCCTGTCCCACCCAGGCGCAGAAGATCGCGCCGGGACATCTTTAACTCCGCATTACACAAATCGCTGCAGTTTCCGCCGGGTAAATGAATCATAGGGGGACTCCTGTTATTTTTCTATCTGGGTTACACGTAACGATCAACGGTTAAAGAGAAATGCTGGATTGTTAATGAGCGCCCAAGCCAGGTCCTGAGTAGCCGTAAGGCGTTTGTTCG
>JBILWF010000161.1:0-5993 GCA_044370075.1 Chthoniobacteraceae bacterium
CGCATTTGTGTATCGTGAAGCGGTCCTTTTCATCCCATGTCCAAAACAGCCGTTCTCATCCCCGCCCGGTGGGCGTCCACGCGATTTCCCGGAAAGCCGCTCCATCTCATCGCCGGAAAACCGCTGGTGCAGCATGTCTGGGAAAGGGCGTGCCGGGCGAAGGGTGTTGATCAGGTGATTGTGGCAACCGACGACATGCGGATTGCAGAAAGCGCCTTCGCATTCGGCGCGGAAGTGGCCATGACCTCGCCACGCTGTGTTTCGGGAACCGACCGCTGCGCCGAGGTGGCAGGCCGCCTCAAAGGCTTCCGGCAGGTGGTGAATGTGCAGGGGGATGAACCTCTGGTGGATCCGGCGCTCATTTCGCGCCTTGCGGCGACCCTCGATGCCGAGCGCTCCCTGGATATGGCCACCGCCGCAACCCCGTTTGGTGCCGGGGAGGATCCCGCCAACCCCAACGCAGTGAAGGTTGTTCTCAACCGCGCGGGAAACGCGCTCTACTTTTCGCGCAGCCTGCTTCCTTTTCCACGCGACGAGCGGCCGGCCCCGTGGCTGCGCCACCTAGGTATTTACGCGTACACCACCCGGTTTCTGCTCCAATTTGTAAAGTGGCCGCCCGGGAAACTGGAGCGGATCGAATCCCTTGAGCAACTGCGCGCCCTTGAGAACGGGGCGTCGATCCGGGTCCTCAAGGCCCGGGGAGCCTCAGTGGGAGTGGACACCCCGGAGGACGTGGCGGTTGCGGAGCGGTTGCTGCGCAAAAAACGCTGAAGCCCGCTAACTTGCCGCGGCGGACCCGGTTCGTCTGCGGTCCGCCCACGGTTCGCGCTTGCAGCGCAGGCGGGGGATAGCGTTCCTTAAAGCAGCAGGCCGTTCGCGGGGCTGAACCAGCGGGTCAAGCAGCTCTCGGAAGCTGGAACCGCAGGGGGCATGTCTTCCAGGGCGCACTGCCTTCCACCCATCCCATGAAGTATATTTTTGTCACTGGCGGCGTAGTTTCCTCCCTTGGAAAAGGCCTTGCGGCGGCGTCACTGGGGACCCTGCTCGAACAGCGCGGACTCAAGGTGGTCCTCCAAAAGTTCGATCCCTATTTAAACGTGGATCCCGGTACCATGAACCCGTTTCAGCACGGGGAAGTCTATGTGCTCGATGACGGGGCCGAAACGGACTTGGATCTGGGGCACTACGAGCGATTTACACAATGCGTGCTGACACGGTCCAACAGCACCTCCTCCGGCCAGGTGTACGAGACGGTTCTGGCCCGCGAACGCCGCGGGGATTACCTGGGAAAGACCGTGCAGGTGATTCCGCATGTCACCGACGAGATTAAAGGGCGCATCCGGAGCCTGGGCAAGGAACAGCCCTGCGACGTGCTCATCACCGAAATCGGAGGAACGACGGGGGATATCGAAGGGCTGCCGTTTTTGGAAGCAATCCGGCAGTTTGTTTTGGAGGTGGGTCCGCAAAACGTCGTGATCCTCCATGTGACGCTGGTGCCGTACATCAAGGCGGCGGGGGAGCTCAAAACCAAGCCCTCCCAGCAGTCGATCGCCAAGCTGCGCGAGATCGGTCTGCACCCGCAGGTGTTGGTATGCCGGACCGAACATCCTCTCGAGGAGGAGGTGCGCCAAAAGCTTTCGATGTTCTGCAACGTACCGCTGGGTGCAGTGATCGAGGCGCGGGACGTGGATCATTCCATTTACGAAATGCCCCTGATGCTGCAGCGGGAGCGCCTCGACCAGACCGTGTGTGATCTTTTGCATTTGGATGTCCCCAAAGCTGATATGCGGGAGTGGAGCCGCTTTGTCAAAAGGGTGGTCTCCCCCAAGAAACGCGTGAAAATCGCCGTGGTCGGCAAGTACATCGAACTGCAGGACGCTTATAAATCGATCTACGAATCCCTCACCCATGCGGCCGCGGCGAACGACTGCGGCATTGACCTCGTTCGGGTAGATGCCGAGGCGCTCGAGTCCGAGGAGGTGGGCACTGTTTTGCGGGATGTAGCCGGGGTGCTGGTTCCGGGCGGATTTGGCGAACGCGGCGTGGAGGGCAAGATCACCGCGACGCGGTTTGCCCGGGAGAACAAGGTTCCGTTTCTCGGTCTGTGCTTGGGCATGCAGGTGGCCACCATCGAGTTTGCGCGCAACGTGTGCGGCCTCGCGGGTGCCAACTCCACGGAGTTCGCCCCTGACGGCCCGCATCCGGTCATTCACCTGCTTGAGGAGCAGAAAGGGGTCACCGACAAGGGAGCCTCCATGCGCCTGGGCACCTGGCCCATGCAGATTAAGGAAGGCACCCGCGCCCGCGCTGTGTACGGGAAAAAGGAAATCCGCGAAAGACACCGGCACCGGTACGAGTTCAACCAGTCCTACCGGGAGGCCTTGGAATCCAAGGGCTTTGTCATCTCGGGTACATCACCCGACGGTTCGCTCGTGGAACTGATCGAACTGGTGGATCACCCGTATTTTCTGGCCTGCCAATTTCATCCGGAATTCCAGTCCAAGCCCAATCATCCGCACCCGCTCTTCAGCGGTTTTGTGACGGCCTGTCTGGCCAACTGCTGATCCGCCGGAATGTCGTCCCCTGCCCAGTCTCCCGACGGGATTTTGTCCAACCTCGTTTTGGTGGGGTTCATGGGCAGCGGAAAAACTGCGATCGGAAAACTCGCAGCCAAGGCGCTCGGTTTTCAATTTTTGGACACCGACCAGCTCCTGGTGAACAGGGCCCACCGGCCGATCCCGGAAATTTTTGCGACCGAAGGGGAGGAGTTTTTTCGCAACCTCGAAACGGATGTGATCGAGTCCCTCGGGCACCTGCGCCGGTGCGTCATTGCAACAGGCGGCGGTGCGGTGTTGCGCGAGAAAAACCGCAACCTGCTGCGGAACCTAGGCTTTGTGGTGTGCCTGACAGCGCGGGAGGAGGTTCTTTTCGACCGGGTGTCCCGCAACGACAAGCGGCCGCTTTTGCAGACAGCGAATCCGCGCCAGACGCTGCACGATTTGCTCGAAACACGCCGGACGGCTTACACAGAGGCCGCCCACTGGACCCTCGACACAAGTGAAATGCCGCATGCCGCCGTGGTGGAGGCGGTGACCGCCGCGGCGCGCGATGCGTTTGCGTGGACGAAAAAATCTTAACCCCCCTCGAGGCGAAGCGGCTGCTGTGTGATCGCGCACGGGAGCTGGGGTTTGATGCGTGCCGCGTCGCGCCCGCTACCGTTCCACCCCATGCGGATGCCTTCCGCCGGTGGCTTGAAGAGGGCCGTGCGGGGGAAATGGCGTGGATGGCCCGAAACGCAGACCGGCGCACGGACCCACAGCAGGTCCTGCCAGGCGCGCGCTCCGTAGTGATGGTAGCGAAAAGCTACGCGGGTGACACCCCGCCGCAGGGGGCGACTGCCCCGCCCTACCAGATCGCGCGGTACGCTTGGGGGGAGGATTACCACGAGGTGCTGCTTCCCCGGGTACGGGAGTTGGAGCAGGTGCTTGAGCAATTGGGCGGGCGCCAGCGCGGCTACGTCGACACGGGGCCCGTTTTGGAGCGGGATTTTGCGGCCCTCGCGGGGCTAGGATGGCAGGGCAAAAGCACCATGCTCATTTCTCAGGACCTGGGGGCGTTTTTCTTTCTGGGCTCGATTTTAACAACCCTCGAGCTGCCCGCCGATGAACCGGCAAAGGACCGCTGCGGGCGCTGTGTACGCTGCATCACGGTGTGCCCCACACAGGCCATCACCGCTGCACGGGAATTGGATGCGCGGCGGTGCGTGTCCTATCTGACCATCGAACTCAAGGGCAGTATTCCCGAGGAACTGCGTCCCCTGATGGGCGACCGAATCTACGGATGCGATGACTGCGCGGCGGTGTGTCCTTGGAACCGCTTCGCGCAAAGCGCCTCCGAGGCGCTTTTTGCGGCAAAGGAGTTTGTCGACCAGTGGACTTTGCGGGATTTCCTGGCACTGGACGAGGAAGGCTTCCGGCGGCTGTTCCGCGGATCCCCGATCAAACGCATCAAGCGGCGCGGATTTTTACGAAACGTGTGCGTCGCACTCGGCAACACGGGAACGGCGGAGGACATCCCCGCCTTGGAGAGGGCGGCGCAGGATCCGGAGCCGCTCATTGCCGAGCACGCGCACTGGGCTTTAAAGCGGATCGCTGCGCGTCACGCGCCCTGACATGGACCTGCGGACGGACGCCCTCCGACACACCGGCTGATGCGCGAGCAGAGAGAGCAGCCCGGATGGCAAATCCAGCGCGCAAAATACCGGGAAGCCCGGTCGACTCGGCACCCGGAACGCAACGGATGAAACTGGCGCCGCCTACCCCTTGGCTCCAAACAAACGCTTCCAAAACGGGACCTTCGATGGGACAGGCGCCGGGGCGGTTGCGGGATTGAGCTGCTCCGGAGGCGTTTCCTGATCGGCCCCCTCGCCGGGCAGCACCTTGGGCGGAGGCGGGGCGCGAAAATCGATTTCGATCTCGTTGCCCTCGGCATCCCGCGGTTTGACGAGCTTCGCATGGGCGGGATCCTTGAAATACTCGCGCAACACCTTGCCGATCATTGGCGCTGCATGCGATCCGCCGTGCACGCGGTTGTCGTGCGGCTCCCCTTCGTACACCACCGCAAAGGCAAGACGCGGACCCTCCACCGGGGCAAAGCCCGCGAACCAAGCCACTGTGCTGGAACCCTTCCACTGGGCCGTGCCCGTTTTCCCCGCCACCGTCACCTTTTCCACCTTTGCCTGATGCGCCGTCCCCCGCCCCCCGGCCACCACCTGGGTCATCCCCAAGCGCAGGGCCGCGAGCGCCTCGCGGGGGATTTCCATCCGCCTGCGCACCTGCACGTCAAACGCGCGCTTGATGCCCCCCGAAACGTCCTGGATCTGCTTGATGAGGCGCGTCTGGTAGAGCACCCCGCAGTTGGCCAGAACCGACATCCCCTGCGCCATCTGCAGGGGCGTCACCTCTACAGCCCCCTGCCCGATGGCAAACATCGCCACCTGTCCCCCCACCATGCGCACCCCGTGCGTTTTGCGCATATACTCGTCCGTCGGAATCACCCCGGGACTCTCCGCCGGGAAGGGAATTTCGGTGCGCACGCCAAACCCGGCATCGAGAGCGTACTGCGCGATGAGATCCGGCCCCATTTTCATGCCTACCTGGTAAAACCAGGTGTTGCAGGACTGCTCGAGCGCCTCCGCAAAGGTCAGGCTCCCCTGGTTTTCCTTTTTCCAGTTGCCGAAAGAATGATCCCCGATCTGGAAGGCAGCAGGGCACTCGAACTGGTCGGCAGGGCGCACCACCCCGGCGCTCAATCCGGCCAACCCCACGAAACACTTGAAGGTGGACCCAGGGGGGTAGGCTGCGAGGGAAAACCGGGGAAACAGCGGCTGGTTTTTGTCCTGGGTCAGGGCCTGAAATTCCGCTTCCGAAATACTGGGCACGAAACGGTTGGGGTCCACCGGCGGCCACGAGGCCATTGCCAGAATCTCGCCGCTGTGCGGATCCATGACCACCATCGCCCCCCGTTTGCACCCGGTCTCAAGCGCCTTTTCGCACAGACGCTGCAGGTCCAAGTCGATGGTGGTAAATACATTCTGCCCCGCGCGCGGGGCCGGCATCATTTCCTCGGAGGTTTTCCTACCCGTTTCATCCCGCACCACCCGCATCACCCCCTGCTCCCCGCGCAACATATCGTTGAGTGTCAGTTCCAGCCCGTCCTGACCCACCGTGTCCGGGAAAAGCAGTTCGCCGCCTTCAATTTTCCCGTCCAAAAACCTCCCCGAACGCCCCACGCGCCCCAAGAGGTGACCCGCCACCGATCCGTTGGGATAATGTCGCAAATAGAGGGGCATCAGCTCCCATGCCGGGTTGGGATTATTCTGGAGACTCTCCCGCACCCGCGCGCTCTCCGCCTCCGTCAGGTTCTGCACCCAGACCCAGGGCAGCAGCCAGCGGTTGCGCTGGTGCTTGAGGGCCGCTTCCCAGCCCCGCGAG
>JBILWF010000162.1:0-5982 GCA_044370075.1 Chthoniobacteraceae bacterium
GGTGCCTTC
Source organism: Chthoniobacteraceae bacterium (assembly GCA_044370075.1). Taxonomy (GTDB): domain Bacteria; phylum Verrucomicrobiota; class Verrucomicrobiia; order Chthoniobacterales; family Chthoniobacteraceae; genus Chth-196. Next base: position 10 of record JBILWF010000162.1, read on the forward strand.
GGGAGGCTCCAGCGTTTCTGGAACGAGCATTGCGCGCTTTGGGCGGGGAAACCAACAGGTGCTGGGAAGCGGTGGGGGTGAGTTGGGAGCTATCGGAAACGGACACCAAGGGGGGCGGGGAGGTGTGGCGGTTTGAGGAATTGGTCCAGAGCAGTGCGCTCTGGGAGGAGGGGGTGGCAATGCGTCATTGCGTGGCGCGGTACGACGGCGCGTGCCACCGGGGGATGACGGTGATTGTGTCGTTGCGGCGCAACGGGATGAGAGCGCTGACCATCGAATTGCAGGGAGAAAAACTGGTGATCGGGCAGGTGAAGGGGCGTTTTAACAGGAAGGCGACAGCGGAGGAGGAGCAGGTGGTGCGGCGCTGGGTGGAGGAGGTGGTGCGCTGTTGCGCGCGCAAGCTGCGGCAATGAGGGGCGCTGCGGGCCTTCCAGGCGCCCCGCACGCCTCTTGGGCCTTCGGCGAGCCCCGGTTTCTCCGCAAGGTTACCGCTATTTTGAGCCTGAACCTCGAGCACCCTGAGAGGATGGTCATGCCGAAAGTTTCTGCGCGCAACCCCGCCCGGCGGCCACCGTGCCCGCGGTGTTCAGCTTAACAAGCCTGCAATCACGTTTCCTTCCACGTCGGTGAGCCGGTAGTCGCGGCCCGCATGGCGAAATGTGAGCCTTGTGTGATCGATGCCCAGCAGGTGCAGGATCGTGGCGTGAAAATCATGCACATGCACCGGATCGGTGCCGACGCGGATACCGAATTCGTCCGTCGTGCCGTGCACGGCTCCGGAGCGCACGCCCGCACCGGCCATCCAGCCACTGAAGGCGTGCGGATGATGATCCCGCCCGTCCTTGTTTGGAGCGTAGTTGGCCGGAGTTCGTCCAAATTCGGTGGTGAAAACCACCAGCGTATCCTCCAGCAGGCCCCGCTGGCGCAGATCCGAGAGAAGCGCCGCCACAGGTTGATCCAAGGCCTCGGCTTTTGCCTGATGGGCCTTGCGCAGGTTTCCGTGGGAATCCCAGCCTGTCTGGACAATCTCCACAAACCGCACGCCCTGTTCTACGAGCCGTCGCGCAACAAGGCACTTCCACGCCATGGTTCCGAGTGCGCCGCTGCGGCCAATGCCGTACGCGGTTCGGATTGCCTCCGGTTCCCGGGAAATGTCCAGGGCTTCCGGGGCGGCCATCTGCATGCCGCCGGCGACTTTCCACGCCGCGATGCGCGCTCCCAGGGCGTCCAACCAGGGGTTTTGCTCGAAATCCTGCCCGTTGAGTTCGGCCACCAAAGCGCGTTGGGCTGCGAGGAGTGCTTCCAGGCGTTTGGGGGAGAGATACTTAATTGGGTCCCCACCGGGCCGCAGGCGCACGCCGTGAAATTCGCCGGGGAGAAAATCCGAGCTGAAGGCGGCGTTGCCTCCGTAGGGCAAATCGGCGGCCAGTGCCACGAACCCCGGAAGATTTTCGCATTCGTTCCCCAACGCAAAGTGACACCACGAGCCGATGCTTGGGCGCTGCTGGTTGAAGGATCCTGTGTGCATGCCCACGACCGCCTCGAAGTGGTTGGCGTGGCTCGTGTGCAGTGAGTTGATCAGGCACAGGTGGTCGGCCTGTGCGCGCAGGTTCGGAAACAGACGGCTGAGCATCATCCCGGACTGGCCGCAGGGATCAAATTCCCAGTCAGGACGTTTGAGAAAAACGCCGCCCGCCCCGCTGAGGGTTTGTCCCATGCCGGTGAAGACTGTGTTGGGAATGTTTTTTCCGTCGTTTTGAAAAAGGGCGGGTTTGTAATCGAAGCTGTCGACGTGGGACATGCCTCCGTCCAGGAATATGAAGATCACGCGTTTGGCCCGGGCAGGGTGCGTCCGGAAGGCGGCCCCGCCTGCGAGCGGAGCAGGGGACGGACCGGCAATCACGCGGGAAGCCAGCATGGAAAGAAGTCCCGCCCCGAAGGTTCCCGAAAGCGCCCTGCGCAGGGCATCCCGGCGGGAAAGACAGGCAGCGGGTGCAGAGGGAAATCCGGTTTTCATCACAGGTGGAGGGATTGGAGACGGGGAATGCGGTGCGCCGGGTCAGCGCAGGTAGAGAAAGGTGTTGCTCGCGAGAAGGGATTGGGCCACCACGGCGAGGGCGTCTTTGCGGGAGGTCTGGGGTGCATGCAGGAGCGATGTGAAGTGGGAAGTTAGCCGCGCGAGCGTGTCCCGGGACGGGGGTTGGCCGTGTATCTTGCGGTGCAGTTCTTCTAGTGCCCGGGTGTCCTCTGAAAGGGGCTGGAGTTCGGTTGCGAGTTGGTTGGCGGCCTCCACCAGGACGGGTGCGTTCATCAGAGCCAGGCATTGAATAGCCACGGTGGTCTGCTGGCGCGAAGCGGTACTTTGGTTGGCGTCGGCCCCGTCGAAGGTGGATAAAAACGGGTCGGCGACGAGGCGCGTGGTAAGCAGATACAGGCTGCGTTTGTGGTGTTGGAACGGGGCGGGGTTTCTTTCGTAGTCGACGCTGAAGGGGCGGTGCTGGCTCCAGTTGCGGGATTCCGCAGGGGGAAAGGGTTGCCGGTGGCCCGGGCCGTCGGACTGCAAAAGTCCCGAAACGCTCAAAACGGAGTCGCGGATTTCCTCGGCCGTGAGGCGGCGGGCCGAAAAGTGCGAAAGCCAGCGGTTGTCCGGATCCCGCTGGGCCGCGTCCGGGGAGGGAACGGCCGACTGGCGGTAGGCGTGGGAGAGCAGGATTTTCCGGTGGAGGGCCTTGGTGGAGCAGCCCGATTTGCGAAACTCTCGGACGAGGTAGTCGAGGAGTTCGGGATGCGAGGGCGGATCGCCCGTATGCCCAAAATCGTTCGGGCTGGATACAATGCCGCGCCCGAAGTGGGACATCCAGATTCGGTTGACGTAGACGCGCTGGGTCAACGGGTTGGCGTCATCCGTCAGCCACCGGGCAAGGTCGCGTCGGCCGCTCTCGAGACTCGGACTGCGGACGGGTTCGCCGCCAAAAAGAGTGAGGTTGCGGCGCGGAACCACGGTACCCGCGTTTTCGGGTTCGCCGCGTTTGTGAAGGGCGACATCATGGGGCGTACCCTCCCACATGGCGTAGGCAGTTTCGGGTTTAGACCGCGCGAGGGATTTTAACTTTTCCGCCCGGGCCGCCTGGAGGTCCTTTTGTGTCGATTGCGCATCGGTGCCCGGCTGTACGGGCTTCGCGGAAGCGACGGAAGGCGCCGCGGTAATCTTCCGGGAGGCGACTACATTGTCGATGCGCAGGCAGGGGTCTTGTTTTCCATTGAGCTCGCTGGCCTCGAAGCGCAGGACAATGTCGCCTTCCTCAAAAAGGGAACGGGTGTCGGCGTGCGCTGCGATCTGTTTCGAAACGGATTCGCCCCGGGAGTTCCAGAGTTCCACGCGGAGCGGAGCCCCGGGGTTCTCACACTGAACGGCGAGGTGGTGCCATTGATTTGCCGTGCCCGGTAAAAGTCCGCCGCCCGGAATGAGAAATCCGGCGGCCGTGTCCGGGGCGGAGCGCGCCAGAATGACCTCCCGGGCTGGATCGCCCGCAGGGCGCCAGGCGAAAGTAAAGCGGTGTTGGGATGCGTTCCAGAGCTTTGAAAACTCGACGTCCACGGCCAGAAGCAGCGGATCGCTCCCGGAGGTTCCGGCGGGAGCCTTCCAACGCACGCGGCGCACCAGCTCGGTCCGTGCGACGGTTGCTGGAAAATCCACCGCGTGCGCGCCCGCGGGCAGCAGGTGCACAAACGGGGAATTGCTCCCGCGGATGACGCGCGGCTGTCCGCGGACCATCCATGGACTCCCGGGCATTCGTGTTTCGATGGGTTCGGAGCGTTCCATTTCCTCGAAGCCCCACGCCGTGGTGGAGCTCGCCAGAACGGTCCGCGCTTTTCCGTCCGAGGCTGCGACTATTTCACGCGTCCAGTAGTCGAGCGCGGACGAATCACCCGCGCCTTCCAGCGGCACGAGCACTGCCGCGTCCTGACTGAGCTCGGATCCCGCATACGGGTAGTGGGAGCTGGCGAAGATCCCGTACAGGGCATAGTAGTCTTTTTGGAAAAGGGGTTCGAACTTGTGGTCGTGGCATCGGGCGCATCCGAGGCTGAGGCCCTGGAGGGCTTTCCACGAATTGTCGAGTGTGTCGGCAAGGGTGAGGTGTTCAAAAGCGTTGGGGTTCGATCCAAACCGTTTTGAGAGGGCGAGGAATCCGGTGGCGATTTGATAGTCGGCAATCCGCTCGGGATCAGATGCCTGCGTCGAGCGTGAAAAATCGCGTGCGAGCAGATCCCCGGCTATCTGCATTTCCAGAAACTGCGGGAGGGGAAGGTCCGCATTGAAGGCGCGCACCACCCAGTCGCGGTACCGCCACGCGTCATCCACGGGCCAGTCGGAGGAACAACCCGTGGTGTCGGCAAAGCGTGCGAGATCCAGCCAAAGCCGGGCTGATTTTTCGCCGTATGCGGGCGAGGCCAGCAACCGCTCTACCACTGCGGAGAAGGCTGCGGGATCGGGGCGTTCGTCCTGTAAAAAAGCTTCGATCTCACGGGCCGTGGGCGGAAGGCCGGTGAGATCGTAGGTGGCGCGACGCAGCAGCGTGGCGCGGTCGGTTGGCGCGGCCGGGGAGAGTCCCTCCCGGGTTTGGGCCTCGAACAGAAAGCAGTCGATTGCCCCGGTGGAAATCCCGGGAAAGCGGGACCCGGGCGGCCGCGGATCGGAGACCCGCTGGAAGGCCCAGTGTTTGCGACCCTCCTCCAGATCGGTCGCTTTTTTGGGAGCGTCACCGCGCGGATCCTGCGCGCCCGAGCGAACCCACTCGGTGAGAAGGGCTATGGATTCCGGGGACAGTTTTTTCTTGGGCGGCATTGCGAGATCCTTGTCGGCGTGGCTCACCGCGCGCAGAAGGAGCGAATCCGTGGGATTGCCGGGAAGAACGGCCGGTCCGGAATCGCCGCCCTTCTGCCATCCGCTGCGAAAATCAAGACTCAGCCCCCCTTTGATTTTGTGGGCATGCGAGTGGCATTCGAAACAGTGGGTTTCGAGGATGGGCAGGATGTTTTGGGAGAAAAAATCCGCGCCTGCAGGGGGCGCTCCCTCGGGGGAGGTGTGTTGAGTTGCGGGCGGGGCGGCATTGCACAGGGGCATGAAGGTCGCGGCACAGCCGGCGAGTGCGGCGGTGAGCAGGAGTTTGGGGAGGGATTTCTTTTTGGACCCGGGCGGTGCGGGGCTGGTGGCTTGCGCACGAGGCGGAAGAATGGCGGGAAGTTTTTGGCGCCATATTTCGACGTGTTCTTGGGCGGCCTTGGCGGCGGTCAGCGGATCGCGGGTTTCGAGCGCTTCCAGCAGGTGGAGATGGTTTGTGACGCTTTCTTCGCGGGGGTGTGCCTCGAGTGCGTCGAGCACCCGGTGCGTGTGGGCCAGCCAAAGCGAAAATTGCGAACGGATCCGGTGCCACAGCGCGCTCAGGCGCCGGTTGCCGGAGCGCTGGATGATGAAGGCATGCATGGCGACATCCAGCTCCCCGAGTTCGTGGAGAGTTTGGCTTTCTGCTTGGCGGCGTATGAGGGCGCGCACGGTACGGGAATCCTCCCCGGTCCACCCGGGGGCGGCGCGCCGGGCTGCCAATCCTTCCAGAGCCGAGCGCACGTCGAGGATTTCTTCAAAGTCCCGCTCGCTGAGGCTCAGGATGCGGGTGCGGCCATTGGGTTGAAATTCCAGGAATCCGTCGGCGGATAGTTCCAGCAGGGCCTCGCGGACGGGAGCGCGGCTGACGCCGAAGCGCTCGGCGAGGCGGGGTTCTGCAAGGCCTTTGCCGGGGGGGAGAAGGCCGCGAAGGATTTCATCGCGGAGGGTTTCGGAGATGAGGCTGGCGTGGTTTTGACGGGGGACGGGAGCGGGCCGGCTCATGGTGCAGCACTAAAACTGTCGACACTTTTGAGCAATGCAAAAGTGTCGACAGTTAGGGCGGAACCGCACATCTCGGCCGGCGCGGG
>JBILWF010000163.1:0-5972 GCA_044370075.1 Chthoniobacteraceae bacterium
TGGTGGTTGCCAGCATGTTTGGAAACACCACCGCCTGCGTGGGCGCAGCCAAGAGCATTTTGGAGGCAGCGGGATATGAAGTTCTGGTTTTCCATGCCACGGGCACCGGCGGTCGCACCATGGAAGCCATCATCGAAGGCGGCACCGTGAGCGGCGTGTTGGATCTCACCACCACGGAATGGGCGGACGAAGTCGTTGGCGGCGTCCTGTCCGCCGGCCCCGCCCGCCTGGGTGCCGCGGCCCGCATGGGAACGCCCGCCGTGATCGCTCCGGGCTGCCTGGACATGGTGAACTTCCGCGCACCGGAAACGGTCCCCGCCGCCTTCGCCCAACGCAGACTGTACCACCACAACCCGCAAGTTACCCTTCTGCGGACCAATGCGGCGGAATCCGCTCAAATCGGCGCACGCATCGCAGAGCAACTCAACGCGTCACGCGGCCCGGTTACGGTTCTATTTCCGCTGCGCGGCTTGAGTGCACTCGGCGAGACTGGCCAACCGTTTCACGATCCCGGTGCGGACGCCGCGCTGTTTGACTCCCTGCGCGCAGCCCTGCGTCCGGGAATCCCCGTGGAGACGCTCCCGTGCGCCATCAACGACGCGGTCTTTGCGGAGGCAGCCGCAAACCGTCTCTTGAAAATGATGGGCCCCGTGGGGGCATGATCTCACCGGTATCCACCCCAAAATGCCATGGCTGATTTTCTGCTGATCGACAACAGCAACTCGTTCACCAAATTCGCGCTGGCATCCCGCTCGCGGCTCGGGGCTGCACGAAAACTCCCCACACCCGAAGTCACCCCAACTGCTATACGCAAGCTGCTTGGAAGGTGGATTTTCGAATCTGCAGTGCTGTGCAGTGTCGTGCCTGAAAAAGCGGCGGTTCTCGAACGCTGCCTGCGCTCGGTTCCCCTCGAAAAAGTCACCGCCACTTCACCTCTGAACATCCAAATCGAGTACCCCAAACCCGCTACCATCGGCGCGGACCGTCTGGCCAATGCATGCGCGGCGGCCGCGCTGTACGGCGCCCCCACGGTTGTGGTGGATTTTGGAACCGCCGTTTCCTTCGATATTCTCGCGCCGGGCGAAATCTATGTGGGTGGGGTGATCGCTCCCGGCCTGGCTGCGATGACTGATTACCTGCACCAGCGCACTGCACTTCTACCGAAAATCGAGCTTTTGGAGCCGCCCGATGCGATCGGCAAATCCACCCAACACGCCATGCTCGCCGGGGCCGTATACGGGTACCGCGGGCTGGTGCGCGAAATTCTTGCTCAGATTCAAAAATCCCTTGGTCTGCGCAGGCGTCCCCACATCGTGGCAACCGGAGGCTATGCAGAACTCATCGCCGCGGGCCTGCCCGAAATTGAAAACGTACATCCCAGGCTGACATTGGAAGGGTTGCGCTTGATCGCCACGCGCTCATTTCCGAAAAAAAACGGTCAAAAAAAACGCCCGTGAATCCGAATCAAACTCCCCTCGCCATCGGCATAGACTTTGGCGGCACCAGTATCAAATCGGCCCTCGTGCAGGGTTCCTCCATCGTGGCGCGCGGGCGCATCATCGACCCGCAGGCGCCGGGCGGCGCGGACCACACGCTGCGCGAGATGGAGGCGGTTGTGCGCGAACTGTGCGCCCCGCTGCCGGCGCCCGTGCCGGTAGGCATCGGTTTGCCAGGCCTCGTCGACAGCATCCACGGCATCGTGCACGGCCTTTCCAACGTGCCGGGCTGGGACGACATTCCCGTAGTCTCGATCCTGCGCGAACGCCTCGGGGTGCCCGTCATTCTCGAAAATGACGCCAACGCGATGGCCTACGGTGAGTGGCTCTTCGGCGCGGCTGCCAACACGCGCCATGCTCTGTGCGTGACGCTGGGCACGGGGGTGGGCGGCGCTTTGATTCTGGATGGAAAACTCTTCCGCGGCGCCCAGCTCAGCGCCGGAGAGCTGGGCCACACCTCGATCGACTACAAGGGACTGCCAGGGCCTTATGGAAACTTCGGCTGCCTGGAATCCTACGTGGGCAACGATGCCATCAGCAGACGGGCGCTGGCGGCTTACGCGGCTGCGGGCGCCCCCCCGCCCTCCGCAGAATGCACTCCCCGCGAACTGTTTCTCGCTGCGGAAGGAGGCTGTTCCATCGCTGCAAACCTGTGGGCCGAAGTGGCGGATCAACTCGGAACCGCCTTCTCCAACGTGCTGTGGTTGATGAACCCCGAGGCGATTGTAGTGGGCGGTGGCGTTGCCAATGCCGGACCGTTTTTGTTTGAACCGCTGCTGCGCTCCCTGCGCTCCCGAACCTCGGAAGTTATCCACCAACACCTGCGCGTGCTGCCCGCCGCGCTCGGAAACGACGCGGGAGCCATTGGATGCGCCGCCCTCGCGCTGGATGCGCTTGATGCCCGGGGCTGATTTTTGCTTTGGATATTTTATGGCCACCTACGTCTACGAAACCATCCCCAGCAAACCTGGCCAAAAACCGCGCCAGTTTGAGCTCGAACAAAAAATGACCGACCCCGCTTTGACACATTGTCCCAAAACGGGAGAACCCGTACGCCGCGTCATTTCCGGAGGCACCATCATCACGCGGGGAACCTCCATCCTCTCCATGAACCGCCCGCGGCGGTCCAAATAAACGGCGCGCGCGGCGCCCGTACTCACCGGCCACTCTCCGGGCGGCACATGCCGCTGTGTCCGATTTTTCATAAAACTCGTCCGCGTGAACCGCGGTGCGAGCGGCTATCTTCTTTGCACAAGGAGACTCCCGCCTGCCGCTGCTGCACAGCGGGCCTTCCTCCACCTCACCCAGACCGCCATCATGCGCACATCCTTCGTCTCCTCCACCCTCCTGCCCCTGCAGAGACCCGGCCAGATCCTTGCTTCCAGCCTGTTTCTGCTCGCCACCGCCCAAGCCGACCACGGGCCGCTGCGGATCGCCTACGTGGATCCCGATGCCGCCGAAGAATCCCGCGCAGGCCTTCTGCACCGCCTCATGCGCGAACAAGGCAGGCAGGCCATCTACTTCGACTACTTCCCCTCCCCGGAGGCGCTCAGCGCCGATCTTTCCAAACGCTATCACGCCGTGGCGCTGCCCGAGCGCGCCCAGTCCGGCACCCCCAACGGCGCGGAGCGCTTCCTGAGGTTACATCCCGAAAAGAAGGTGCTTTTCCTCGCGGAGGCTCAGACGGACGAGGCGGTGCGCACAGCCATCCTGCAAACCGTAGGCGACCGCGCCCGGAAGGACTGGGTGGCGTTTCTGGCCGCTCGCGAGGAGGAGGTGCGCGAACCCAACCAGAACGTGGCCAATTACGAAAAACGGCCGCAGCCGCTCACGTTGCAAAAGCCCCTGAGCGCGAAAGGTTCGCTTGCACGCATCCAGGTGCCGGCGGACCTGCGCGTGGAGGTTTTCGCCGAATCGCCTCAAATCGGCAAACCCATCGCCATGAGCTGGGACGCGCGCGGACGCTGCTGGGTGGCAACCACCTTCGACTATCCCCACGGCGTCACCCCGGACAGCGTCGGCAACGACAAGATCATCATCTGCGAAGACACCGACGGGGACGGCAAAGCCGACAAGTTCACCACCTTCGCAGACAAGCTCAACATCCCCACCGGATTGTGCTTTGTGAACGGCGGCCTCATGGTGGCTCAGCCACCGCACTTTGTCTTCCTCAAGGACACCAACGGTGACAATGTGGCCGACGTGCGTGAAACGGTTTTCACGGGAATGTGGGGCGTTGGTGACACCCACGCGCAGGCTAGCAACCTGCACTACGGCTACGACAACTGGCTCTACGGCGCGGTCGGCTACTCGGGTTTCAAAGGCAACGTGGGCGGCAAACAGCTTGAGTTCCGCATGGGCAGCTACCGCTTTCAGGCGGACGGGTCGCGTTTGGAGTTTCTCCACCAGTTCACCAACAACACCTGGGGCCAGGGCTACAACGAAGCAGGCGATCAATTCGGCGGAACGGCCAACAACGCGCCCCTGTTCTACGGCGGAATCCCGCACACAATGTTCCCAGCCGGCGTGCGCGGCATGAGCGCCATGCGCATCAACGCCGTGGCGGAAGCCCATCCCATCACACCGAACTTCCGCCAGGTCGACGTCTTTGGCGGATACACCGCCGCGGCGGGATCTTCGTTTGTGTACTCAGCAAGCCTTCCCGCTCGCATGCAGGGGTGCGCTCTGGTTTGCGAGCCGACCATGAAGTTGGTGTCCCTTTTCGATGTGCGCCCGGAGGGGGCCGGGTACCGCGCGTTTGACCGAATGAACCTGTTTGCAAGTTCCGATGAATGGACCTCCCCGGTGTACGCGGAGGTCGGGCCCGACGGCGCCGTGTGGATTGCGGACTGGCAGAACTTCATCATCCAACACAACCCCACCCCCAGCGAGGAACGCGGCGGCTACAAGGCCGTCACCGGCCCCGGCGGCGCCCACGAAAACCCGCTGCGCGACCACGAGCGCGGCCGCATATACCGTGTGCTTGCAGCCGACGCCAAACCCGCAAAATTGCGGCCGCTGGAGGGCGCCCCCGTGGAAGAGGTAGTGGCCGCGCTGGGCAGCGACACGCAGTTCTGGCGGCTCACCGCGCAGCGCCTGTTGGTGGAAGGCCGCAAAACCGAGGCCGTGCCGCGGCTCAAGGCAATCGCTGTTTCCAAGGACGCACCGATCGCCGCTATTCACGCACTGTGGACCCTCCACGGGCTGGGCCAGCTGGATGCCGAAACACACCGGGCAGCCCTCGCCTCCCCCGACGCCCGGGTGCGGCGCAACGCCGTGCGCGCACTCGACGGCGGCGAACAGGCACGCGCCCTCTTTTTTGGGAGCGGCGTAATCACTGATGCCGACGCGCACACGCGCCTGGCGGCATGGGTAAAAATGGCCGAGTTTCCGACCACACCCGAACTTCGAAAAACAGTGCGCGCACTGGGACTCAACATGGTCTCCATCAAGGACGAGTGGTTGGGTGAAGCGAGCCGGATGCTCGCCAGGCGGCACGGGGCCGAATTGTTCACCGAAGGCCCCAATTTGCTCCCGAATCCGGGCTTGGAAAACATCGGCCCCGATGGTCTCCCCGAGGGCTGGCAGCGGCGCGATTACAACCCGCGCAGCCGGGGCGACGCCGTGCGCTGGGAAAGTGTCGAGGGCGGGAAAAATGTACATTCCGGAAACCGCGCAGTGCGCGCAACCGCAGCCGATTTGGTGGACACCAGCCTGCACGCGGATGTGCCGCTCAAACCACACAGAAGCTACAAGTTGTCGACGTGGGTGCGGGGCAAGGGCATGCGGGGCAAACTGAGCCTCAACGATCACATCGGCCGCGCGGAAACCGAAAAGCTCACCAAAGACGGCGACTGGCAACTGCTGGAAACCACCTTTGAGAGCGGTGAACGCACCAAGGCGAGCATCAACATCCTTTTTGTAGCCAAGGGGGAAGGCTACTTCGACGATGTGCGTTTGGTGGAACTCACCCCGGTCGCCGATGCCGCACTTGCCGCAGGGGACGCGCGCCGCGGAGAAGAAATTTTCCGCAAGCATCCCACCGCCGCCTGCGTGCTCTGCCACGCCCTCCAAGGCGCGGGAAGCAACGTCGGCCCGGCGCTGGACGGCATCGCCGCACGCAAGGATGCGGCCTACATCCGCCAAAGCCTGCTCGAACCCAACGCCGTGCTCGCCACAGGATACGAATACCTCAAGGTTTCCCCCATGCCCGCGATGAACCTGATCCTCTCACCACAGGAAATCGAGGACGTTCAGGCGTTTCTGCAGACTTTAAAATAGACCGCCCCGGGCGGCCGCGAGTGTCCACATCCGCACGGCAGCAGCGGAAGCAAAAAGTCCCTCCCCCGAATCCGGGACAGGGACTTTGAACAAAACAGGAACAGGTTAGGCGAGGGCAGCAGTGTACAGTCGCTCCGCGGCCTCCCAATTCACAACATTCCACCACGCCTTGAGGTAGTCCGGACGGCGGTTCTG
>JBILWF010000164.1:0-5964 GCA_044370075.1 Chthoniobacteraceae bacterium
GTTCCAAAACCACGCCTATGCTAAGCACGGACATGATAATTAATGTGGCCATGGTGAGGCCGCCGGCGAGGATCCAGTCGAGGAGCATGGGAAGTAGGGGTTGGGGGATGGGGTGGGGAAGGGGATGAAAATCCGGGTTAAAGCGTCATTTGCGGTCGAGCGAAATTTTCCATTCGCTGTAGGCGGCCATGGATTGTGCCAAAATGTTGACTCCCAGCTGGTAGGCCATCTCTGCCGACTCCGCGCTGGTGCCTCCGTGCGTATCCTTCCATGCATCCGAAAGGGAGCCCTGGTGGTAGTAGGCCACCCAGCGGCCGTCTTTCTTCCATCCTATCGCGCGTGTTCCGCTGTGCGCCCACAGCGGAGGACATCCCGGAAGAGGATAGGGCGCGCGGTAAATGGGGTCGTCGTCGGGAACCACAACCGGCGTTACCTCGGGAAGCACCTGCTGCATGAAACGAAGCCACGCCGCGTGAAACTGGTTGCCCCCGTTGTCGGCCAGAATCATGCCGTGATTCTCCAACAGATACCGGCGCACGGATTTGACGTCCCGGGCATCAAAGCGAAAGTTGTAACTGCCGCACATCAACACCACGGGCGGCGCCTTGCCTTTGACGTAGTTGCCCAACTCCACGAAGGTCGAATCCTTGGGGAGGGTTGAAACAGGCATCTTGGCGCGGCGTCCGAACTCCTTGGTGAGGTTTTCGTCGGCGCCGTTGCGCAGGTTCAAGTCCCAGTTGCCCCCTTCGTAGCGCACGCGGACCAGGCTGAATTTCGCGCCGTCCCGTCCGGCCGCATAGCCAGCCGGTCCCGAGCCCTCGCCCTGACCAATCTTGTATTCGTTGGCGGTGACTTCCTTGAGGTTGAGCGGCGTCAGTTCCAGAGGCGGAACCTCCACCACGATCGGGCTGTTGGGGTTCACCAGCACCTTCTTGCGCTGTACTTTTTTGACCTCCACTTTCATCTGGCGAACCATCGCATTCGGTTTGCCTGATCCCTTCACCAGATCGTACGTCTTTTTGCACCCGGGAAGCAGCGAGCTGAGCGTGGTGGAAAAAATCACCGCCGCGTGCAGCAGCGCGGAGAAGGAAAGAAACCGCCGCAGGCGCCCGTGTTTTCCGCGCCAGTACACGGCGCCGGCGCTCAGGGGGTTGAGCACCCGGGGCTGGGGCGGTTTGCGGTGCCGAGGCTCTGCGGTCACGGAGTGAATGGGCGTGAAGTCCAGAGCCCTATTTCAGGTCTTTAAGCAGGTCGTCGTCCTTTCCGGAAAAAGGATTTGCACCCTTTGGAGCGTCCTCCGGTTTGGCGACCTTGTCGATTCCCAGAATCTTTTCCGCGGAGGGCGGCGCTCCTTTTGGGGAGGGGGCGTCTGCGGGCGCCGGTGTCTTGGGGGGGGCGGCTTGCGGGGCGTCGGCGACGGGTTTTGGCTCGGGAGCCCCGGGTGTTTGGGATACGGGAAGGGCGGTGTCCGATGCCGCGGAGGATGCGGTATTTTTAGCGGGGGCTTGCGGGGTCTGCTGCGCGGAAGCTGAAGCCGCCGGTTTCGATTCGTCGCGGGGAGCCTCCTCCGGGGGCGCGGGCGTTTCGGCGGGCGCCTTTGTCTTGAGCGCCGCCTCGCGCTTTTCCGCCTGAAGATAGCTGGAGTAGCACAGACCCCCGATGAAACAGAAGTGGAGGACGGCGGAGACTGTTGTCCACTTCCACAAAACGCGTCCGGGAACCGGGGCGCGCACACTGGACTGCGAAGAGTTCATGGGAGGTTACTTGGGTTGAGCGTCACGGTCTGCGATGTTGACCATCTCCTGCGTGATGAGTTTTCCACGGGAGTATTTTGCCGCCTCGCTTTCTGGATAATCCCACGTAGTTCGCTTGTAGCGTCGGTAGGCGATTTCGAGTTGTTTTCCGCTGCGGTACGATTCGCCCGCCCAAAAGAGCGCATCGGGTCGGAACGTACTGCGCGGGTAGTTTTCCACCAGCAGATCAAAATCCGCGCCGGCCTTCGCAAACTGCTCGGCTTTGAACCAGCATTGAGCCGCGCGGAAAAGCATGCGTTCGGCCCAGTCGTGCTGGGGAAAGCGTTCCACGAATTTCTTGGCGACCTCCGCCGCTGTGGGGAACTCCTTGCGCGTGTAAAAGTATTCCGCGATACGCACGATCACGTTGGCTACAAGAGGGCTGTCGGGCCACGTGTAGGCCAGAGACACATACTCGGCACTCGCGGCCTCCATGTCGTTGCGTTCCTCGTGGCACTGCCCGAGTTTGTACTGCGCGTCCGGGGCCAGAGGGCTTTCGGGGTGGTTTTGCACGATCCGTTTGTAGAACCCCACCGCCTCGTCAAACTTTTTGAGCTCCTGCGAAAACTGGCCGAGCAGGTAGTCGGTCCGCGCCTCGTATTGTTTACTCGGAAAGTCCCGGCGCAGTTCCTTCAGAATCTGCATGCCATCCTGTAGGGCTTGGTTGGAGAGGTTCTCCTGTTTGACGGCCCGGTAGTTTTTGAAGAGCTCGAAGTGGGCTTCCGCCATTCGGAACTGTGATTCGATGGCGACCTTTTCGGAGGCGAATTTTTTCTCAAACGCAAGCAGGTTGCCATCGGTGCCTTTGACGACACGGATGCTTTTTTCAATCGGGACCGCGCCTTCGGTTTTGGGGACATAGGCGAGGTTCAAAGCGTCTCCGAACCACGCCTCCAGTCGATCATCGCCGCCGGAAGGTTTTTCTCCGGGAACGAGCTGCACACTTCCGGTAAACTCTCCCGAATGGCCGAGGGTTTCGAGCAGTCTGGTGGAGAAGCGCTCGCCGCGTTCGCTCGTGAGGGTTACCTCGATGGCGTCCCGCTCCGCCGTGGCGTCGGCGGTTAAATCACGCACGGCGAGGAAAATTTTGTCGCCGATGTAAAGCGCATCAACCGGCTTGTCGTAGCCGCTGTCGGTGAACTCCACGGAGGCAGGCACCTGCAGGCGGGCCTGATCCGTGTAAGTTCTTCCATCCACGGTGTAGGTCGCCGTGATGATGTCCTGCCCGTTGAGATTCAGAACCGGAACGACGTTCGCGAGGGCCTGTTCCTGGCGGTTTGCGGGGTTGCGCCGCGCAACTAGGGAGCGGGTGTCACCCGGCTCCAGCACGAGAGTCCCAGGAGAGTCCTTGTCCCCCAACTGCATGAAAATCTGCCCGATGAAGCGTCCCGCATCGAGGGCGCTGTCCCCGCCTGATGGAGCCTGGCCTTTGCGTCCCGGAATCTCCGCCAGAGGGCAGACGACGTCCACCGAGGCCCCTCCCGAAGTTGTGAGCTGTACGGTGATTTCGCTAAAGGAGTCTTTCGCCATGGTGGGGTGGATGATTTCCACCGTCAGCGGCGGGCGAAATGCCACGGTCTTAACCCGAGGTGCATCCTCCCCAAGGGAGGAGGTGAAAACAAACTGCTCGCGCCCTGCTTTGTCGTAGGACGCCGTGGAGGCCACGATCCCGAGCCGGGGTTCGACCGGGGCAGCCGCTTCCACCGCCGCAACGCGGGAAACGGGCGCGCCCGGGTCCGTATTCTGGCGGTCCTCGTAAGCAGCTTCCAAAAGCACGCCCGGCGCCAGGCGCACGCCTTCGGGCTGCGACTCAGACCAGGCATCGATTTCCTTTGTAAACACCCCGCTGAAGGGCTCGGTTTCGACGGCTTCCAGAGTCTTCTCCATCGTGCCGTCGAGGGTTTTGATCCGGAAGCTGACCTTGTCCCGCTCCTCCGTTGCGTCCGCATCGTAATCGGTGATGCGCACCACAAAGCGTTGTCCCGGGGTGACCCGTCGCACTTGCTTGATCAGTCGGTCAGGAACGTTTTGTCCGTTTACAGCGCTAAATTCGTAGGCCACAAAGTCGATTTTCGCGTTGTGGTAACTGGCACGCAGTTGTTGGGACAGCGCACGGGACTTCCCTATCGATAAAAGACTCACGTCGTCCTCGTACGTCGCGGTGATCCGGTCGCTCGGAGTCAGTCGAAGGCCGTCCGCGGAGGCCGCCGAAGCAGAATCCGGCGCCGAATGTTTCGGCACCAAAGTGCCACCCGCGGGATTCTCAATGCGCACCTCGGTGATCCTCGGGGCGGAGCCCGAGAACTTTTCAATAAGGATCCGCACATACCGGGCCTCACTACCCGCAAGGTTTGCGGAGGCCCTCACTGAGTTGCCCTCCGTTTGCGTTTCGATGCGTTGTTCGAGTTCGGCACTCGGGGCAGAGAATTTTTTGGTAGCAGCCACGGACCTCCACTCCACCAAGTCATCGGAGGTTTGAATCGCGTACTCGAGCGGCACCTTGTCCCTGAGAGCGGGATCGTTTTGCCAGTGGAGAGAGCCGAGATTTGTTTTTTCTCCCAGATCCAGCACAAGAAACTTCGGACCGCGTCCATCATTGCGCCCCTCCCACGCAGTGCGCGGATTGCTGTCGATCGCGCGGACTGCCTCCCCGTTGAGGGTGCGGTCGCTTGCAAAGACCTCCGCCGGGATTTCAACCGTCGGCAGCGTTCCCCGGAAAAGGCCGGTATGCTCGCCCGTCTCCGTTAGTGTTGCAGAGACACTGCTTCCACTGGAGGCCGTCACAAGAACACGCACGGTGTCCCTGCCGTCACTTACATCCCGGTCCAAGTCGCGCACCTGGAGATAAATCGGATTGCCCGGTTTGATGTCTAATGCAGACCGGAACTCCTGGCGGTACTCCATCCCGGCCTGCCGGTTCGTGCGCATCCGCTGTTGGCGGAGGCGCTCTTCAAAAGGGATTTCCTCCTCGTCCTTGATCTCGGTGGCGGACATGCGGAATTCGCCGTCAGCAGCGATGCGGATGTTTGCCTTGGAGGGCACCGCGGAGGTGAACTGCTTTTTGAACTCCTCGGGATAGTCGTAGGTGACCGCGTCCGAGCCGTTAACCTGAAGAATTCCATCGCCTGCTTTTGCACTACCGAGCTCCGTCGGAAGTTCTGCCTGAAAAAATCCCTTCCCCGCTGATCCCGATTCGAGGCGCACCAACTCCCGGTCGCCGCTGGAGGTGGTGACAACGACGGGCACATGGCTCTGTCCGCGGCTGACCCCCAAATCCGCGTCTTGAATAACGACGTTCAGCGGCAGACCCGGCGAATGCCACTGCTTGGTGCTGCTCCCGATCAGGCCAATGCTGCGGAGCAGCAACAGTTCATCGCGGAAGCGGTTTTCCTGTCCATACAGCTCAGAGAGTCGGAAGAGAATCGCGTCGGCCACGTCACTCCGGGGTGCAAGATCCATTACGTTGCGGAAGCGCACCTTGGCATCCTCGATGTCGCCGCGCTGTTGGGCGAGGGCTCCGAGCAGAAACTCACCGCGGCTTGCGGTCATCTTGTCGCGGGACTTGGCCATTTTTTCAAAAACCTTGCCCGCCTCGATGTACATTTTTTGGTTCAGGAAGCATTCACCGATACGGAACTGGGCATCGATTGCCTCGGGGGAATTCGGGAAACGCTCCATGAGCGACGTACTCTCGGCCCGGGAGAGGTCGTAGCGGAGTGTTTTGAAATAGAGATCGGCGAGTTGCAGCTGTGTTCTAGCTTTCTCGTCGTCGGGCACCGATTTGGAGCTTTCATTTGCAATAATCCAGCGGCGGAGAATTTTTTCCGCGGTGGTCCGTGAGGCTTCGTCCTCGCGTTGCAGCAGCCGGTCCGAGACCCAGCGAAGGTAGTCGGCCGGAAGCTTGTCCTCGTGTTTTGCGAGGAGCGCCTCGTTGGCCTCGAGGGTTTTCCAGGCCGCTGCGGGATCGCCCGTGCGAAGGCTCACCGCGGATTTGAGAAGAGGAGCCCACTCGAGTTTTTCGTCGATCTCGACCGCGGCAAACTTCCGCTTGCTGCTGAGGCTGAAGAGCGCTTGGGAGGCTTGAGCCCGGAGTTTCGCATCGATGCCGGTGAAACGGTTGATGGTCTGGCGCAGCAGCAGTCCGGCGACCTCGGGATGTCCCATGGCATCG
>JBILWF010000165.1:0-5951 GCA_044370075.1 Chthoniobacteraceae bacterium
CCGCCCGGTGCCCCGCGGCCAGCGCGCGCAAAAAAACTAATGCGTGAACGCCGGCAGCCGCACAATGGCACCGCCTTTCAGCGCCGACTGATGCGCGCACAGGCCGACGCAGGTCCAGTTTGCGGACAGGCGTGCATTGGGGAAGGCTTCGCGTCCCTCCGCGATGGCACTCACAAATTCATTGGCAAGATGGGGATGTGATCCGCCGTGTCCGGCTCCCTGCGTGAAGGACAGGTGCGCTTTTTTTCCGACGCCGTACACGCCGTTGGTGGTAAACGGACGGATCTGTCTGGGCAGCAACTTCGCGTAGTCCGGCGCCTGCACAAGCTTCGGAATTTTGGGTTCGGGCAGCTTTGCGCGATGCATCACCAGGGGCTGGTGCTCGATCAGGGGCCACTCCACCGAAGCTTTGTCCCCGTACACGTCGATGCTTTCTCGGTACTGCCGCGCAGTGTCAAAAAGACTCCGGATGATCCGCGCCGACAAGTCGCTTCCTTTGAACTTGATGTGCGCGGTTTCCACCGCGAACGGTGAACCGTACTTTTTCTGCAACTCCGGTCGGATAGTTCCCGAGCCGAAACAGCTCACATACTCCGCGGGTGCGTCCGCAAGACCGCTCACCGGCCCCACGCAGTGCGTGGCGTACCACATGGGCGGCAGACCGGGCCAGTAGTTGGGCCAGCCGTCCATGTCCTGCTGATGGCTGGCCTGGATGAACTGCAACTTCCCAAGCACTCCCTTGTCCCGCAACTCCCGCATGTACAGGTACTCTCGTGCATACACCACCGTCTCGGCCATCGTGTACACAAGGCCGGTTTTTTTGACAATGTCCACGATCTGTTTGCATTCCTCAATGCTCGTGGCCATCGGCACCGTGCAACTCACGTGCTTGCCCGCTTTAAGCGCGGCAATGCTCATCCATCCGTGATCCGGTATGGGCGAGTTGATGTGTACGGCATCGATTTGCGGATCTCGGATGAGTTCCGCGAAATCCGTGTAGCGTTTCTCCACGCCGAACGCATCTCCCACCGCCGCGAGCTTTTTGGGATCTCGCTGGCAGATGGCCGCCATGTTCGCGAGGGGATGATGCTGATAAATCGGGATGAACTCGGCTCCGAAGCCGAGTCCGACAATGGCGATGTTGATTTTCTTCCGGGACATGGGACGGGTTGTTCGACGTCGGAAGCTAAACCATTCCGAAAAAAACGGAGCGGACGATTTTTAGGAAAAATCAGACACGTGCCGATTCGACAGCGGTTGGCCCGCGAGACGGCTTACTCCAGACAGGCGGCCTCTTTTGTGCTCCGCACAAAGACGCGTCCCCCGGCGACGGCCGGCGTGGTCCAGCACTTGCCCTCCAACACTTTTTGGCGGCTGATCTCCTTGTAGCCTGCGGGGTTTGCTGCCATCCGGACCAGCTCCCCCTTGTCCGAGAGCGCCACCACGTCGTTGCCGGCCAGCACCACGTGCCCCGGGCCAAAACCGTCCTGGGCCCACTTGATGGTGCCGGTCGCCAGTTCCACGCATTTAATCGGCCCTACGCCGTACTTTTTAAATTGGAACATCCCGTACATGTGCCCGTCTTTCACAACTGGAGTGCTCCAGTGGTTGGCCAAATCCTTGTCTCCCGGCACACGATAGATTTCCGTAGCGGTCCACGCGTCGCCGCTTTTCGCCACGCGCACCGCACCTGCTCCCACGCCGTATCCAGCCGAGCAGTAGACGATATCCGCGTCCACCACGGGCGAAGCCGCAGTTGAAACTTTGAACGGAAACGCATACCGCCAGAGCTCTTTTCCGGTCTTGGGCTCCACCGAGAGCAGCCCGGATTGAACAAAGAAAATGACTTGGCGCTGCCCGTGAATGGTCGCTGCAACCGGTGTCGCATGTGTCATCTTTTCATCAAACGCCTTCCACACCACCGATCCATCCACCGGATTCACCGCGAGCAACGACTGCCCGGAGCCGCCCCCGGCGATGTACAGCAGCCCGCCCTCGAGCAGCGGAGACGCGGCATTCTGCCAGCTGATGTTGCGGCCGGCGTTTTCCGCAATCAAGTCCCTTGACCACAATTGCTTGCCTGTGGTCTGGTCAAATGCGCAAAGCACCAGCTGGGAGGTGAGGGTGATCACGCTTTTTCCAAAGAGTGTGGGCGTCGAACGCGGACCGTCTCCACCCTTGTTGTCGGGCGTGCCGTCGTTTCCGCCTGCATTTCCATAATTCGCCGGACGAAAAACCTGACTCCAGAGTTCCTTGCCAGTGGAAGCATCGAGGGCCACCACCACCTCTTGGGAAGCACCTTCCACCTCCCGCAGAACCTGTGTGAATGCGCGGCCTTCACCCACCACGAAAGAGCTGAAGCCTCCCGTGCTGGGTACTTTCCAGATCTGTTTGAGTCCCGAAGGGGTCCAGCGAATGGCATCGCGCACAATTCCCGAACCGTCGCCACGGTATTGCGACCAGTCACCCGCCGACATAAGCGCGGGCGTCAGAAGACTGAGGGAACAAACAACAAGGGAGGGGACGTTCTTCATACGGGGTGGTTTATTGGACTGCTAAAAAAACTGCGGAAGGAGGGTGGCGGCCAGAGGACCGGGGTTCATGCCGACCCCTGGCGCCGATTTCAAGATGGACTTACGGCGTAGTCCACCGCAAATCGTCGAACCGGATCGGGGTTCCGGAATACGGGCTGCCCCAGAGGGCCGCCCTTCCCGCGGCGATTTCTCCGCTTACTTCGTGCCGAACCTGCGGCTCCGCGGGGGCGTTTTCTCCATGAAGCCATGCGCGTCCCTCCACAACCCATCCGGCCTCACCGGCTTTGCGCACCGTCAACTTGAGCCAGGTCCACGTGCCGCTTTGCCATGCGAAAGGAACCCCCACCAGAGGATCGTCGCCCTTGTAGATTTCCAGCTGGCCCTTGCCCGGGCTGACTTGCAGCCGGTACCCGCCTGCTCCGCGTAAACTTAAACCGAAGGTCGGGTACTTTCGTCCGGTTTTTGTTCCGTAGAAACGCCCCTGCAGGGAGCCGGATTCCCCGTTTGAAGGCCCGAACAATGCACCGAAAGTGTCCAAAGGCGCCCCGGGCAATTCCAAAAAGCGTGTCCCCTCCTCGAGCACGACGGCAAACTCACCTGCGAGGGGCAGAAACTCCTTGGAAACCGGCCCGGCTTCCGCCGCTTCAAAGTTCTGTTCGTAAACTACCGTTTCCGCGGCGCCCGAAGGCTTGGTGGATTCCTTGTCAGGATTCTTTTCAGCCGCCGGACTGGCGGCCTTTTTGGCTGCGGGACTTTTAGAAAATCCGGTGACCGGCAGGGCAACGGTTCCGAGAACAGCGGCGACAGACCAAAAAAGTCGATTTTTCATGGGGCGATTAAACGGTTCCAGGCAAGAGGCTGTCCCGCAAAGGCCCTGCTGACAAGACACGGCTTTCCGCTTCCCCTCCGTGCAATCTGATCCGAAGAGGCGCCTTTTCTTGGAATGGAATGTTTGCCGCACGGTGTTTCCTGATGCGGGAAGCCAGCCCGCTTCCCGGGGCCTGCATCCTGTTTTGCGCGTCTGCGACCGGCGCCGGGAGTTTCCTTCACAGCGTTTTCAGTTTGGAGGGCGTATCGTTTTCTCTATTCGCAACCATTTGCGGAAGCGGTTATTTATCCGAAGCCCCCATGAGTTCCAACGCCCCCTCGCACGCTGTTTTGTCCGCCTCCTTTTCCGATGCCATTCGCGAGCGGGTTGCGCGGGCTGTCGTGGGTCAGGACACCGTTGTTGAACGCATGCTGATTGCGCTGCTCACCGGCGGACATCTCCTGCTCATGGGTGTCCCGGGTCTTGCAAAAACGTTGCTCGTTCAGGCGGTATCGCGCTCCATTCATCTCCAATTCAGCAGGGTTCAATTCACTATCGACATGCTTCCCTCCGACATTCTCGGCTCGGAAGTGCTCGATCCCGCCTCCGGCAAATTTCAGACCCACAAGGGGCCGGTATTTACCAACCTGCTTCTGGCCGATGAGATCAACCGCGCAGCCCCCAAGGTGCAGAGTGCTCTGTTGGAGGCGATGCAGGAGCGCCGCGTCACCATAGGCAACGCCACGTATCCGCTGCCCACCCCGTTTTTGGTGATTGCGACCCAAAACCCGGTCGAGCAAGCCGGGACCTTTGAATTGCCCGAGGCGCAGCTGGATCGCTTCATGCTGTGCCACCGTCTCCAGTATCCCGCACCCTCGGAAGAGGAGGAAATTGTGAGACGTCAGCTGGCGATGGGTATTCGCCGCGCGGACAAAGGGGCCGTTCCCAAATCGGCTTTTGATCAGATCACTTCGGACGCGGTATGCGGTTCCGAGGATTTGATTGCCTCGATGGAAGCTGTGCAGCGGGTGCACGTCAGTGACGTGTTTGTAAAACACTGCGTGAACCTCATCACCGCCACGCGAAGCTGTCCCGAGGTGGAGCTCGGATGCTCCCCCCGCGCCTCCCTGGCACTGGTTCAAGCGGCACGCGCCCGCGCTTTTCTGCACAACCGGGAGTATGTGACGCCGGACGATTTGTTTGCCCTGGCGGAGGATGTGATTTTGCACCGAATCCGCCTCCGCTACGAGGCGCTCGCGAGTGGGCGCTCACCGCGTGCCGTGCTGCGCGACCTGCTCAGGACGCTGGCTTAGGATGCGCCCCACCCGGCATTTAAGATACACGCATCATGCACGCCCCCTTTGTTTTGCAGGAAGATCCACTGGACTCGACCCAGTTGGAGCTGAGTATCCGCCGTCTGGCGGACATGCTCGCCTACGGACAGGAGGCTTCCGCGTTTCTCGGAGCGGGTCTCGAGTTTGCCCAGTCCCGCCCGTACCAACACGGTGACCCGGTGAAAGCGATTGACTGGCGTGCCACCGCCCGCACGGGACGCGTGCTGGTCAAAGAATACGAGGCTCCGCGCCGGATGCCTGTCTACGTGCTCATCGACACTTCGGCCTCCATGGCGCTCAGTTCGGTGAAAGGCACCAGTAAGTACGCCGTGGCCGTTCAAATTGCAGGAGCGCTTGCACTTGCAACTCTAGATCAAACGAATCCTGTTGGCTTGTTGGCCCTCGGTTCGCGAACCCTCCATGCCCCGGCGCAACAGTCCCGCCAGGCGGTGCTGGCTTGGCTTCAACAGCTGCGGCGCGGCGATTTCACGGAAAAGACCCTTTTGGGAACTCGTCTACAGAACCTCGCCGCGCGCCTTCACAACACCGCGTTTCTTATCGTCCTGAGTGACCTCCACGATCCATCCGGCGTCCCCGCCTTGCGCACGCTGGCCCAACGTCACGACACCGCCGTGTTGCATCTCCAGGATCCTTCCGAGCTGCACGCCCCCGCACCGGGCATCTTCCGGGCGCGCGAGGCGGAATCAGGCGTTGAATTCGCATCCACGGCGCGCCGTACCCGCAGGCTGTGCAACGACACGAGGCCCTTAACCGAAGCGGGAATTTCCTGTTTGAGTATAACCGTGGGCACGGCGTTTCTGCCCGCTCTCCGACATTTTCTTTCCCAGCGCAGCGGCCGCCGCTCCCATGCCTTATGAAAAAAGCTGTCCCCCAGGCTTTTGAGATTTGCTCGCGTCAACAGCGCGCCGCGTGGTTGGCTTGTTTGCTGGCTGCTTTGCTGCACGGAACACCGATTTTGCTTCATGCCAGCCGCGGCCCGCTCGCAAGCGAGACGAACGAAGTAACCGTGGGCATTGAGGGAAAAATCGAGCGCATTCTTAATGAACCGGACTACCGCACCATCCCCCAGAAGGAAAACGACGCACTCCTTTTGCGGATCGATTCCATCGAGCCCACGGTTGAAGGACAGTTTAAATACACCTTTGCTTTCATGGGTTTGCAAAGTGGGGTGTTCAACCTGGCAGACTACCTGCAAACCGCCTCGGGCAAACGCCTCAGGGAGTTGATTCCCGCGATGTCGGTGAGCGTGCTCGC
>JBILWF010000166.1:0-5932 GCA_044370075.1 Chthoniobacteraceae bacterium
ACGCCATCGGGTTGTCCCGAAACCCGCAGACACTGCAAAATCTCCTCTCCGCCGGGTTGTTGGGAGATCCGGTTGAGTTCGGGCTGCAAAGCCACGAGGAAGACGAGGTACGTCGCACCGGAACAATAGCTTGGGACGGCCCGCGATGGATCCACGCGGAGAACTCCCCCGCGCAGTGCGATTGCAGCGGACAGCGCCTCGGACGCGGCGCGGGATACGGCGTACGCTCCCTCCCGGGGCATCTGTTCTATTGCATCCAACACGCGTTGGTTGAATGTCGGAGATGCTGCCTGTGCCGCACCGACAGCAAACAGAAGTACTGCGCTGCACACAATTGCGGTAACACACAGCACCCGGTGCGGAGCGCTCCCGGGGGGAAACTTTGTGATACAAACCATGGTCGGAGAGGAGAAAGGGGAACCCGCCTTGGCGGTAAACGCAAGGTCCATTCAAACGCTTTCGCGTTACTTCGACGAGGGACCCACCGCGTGCCATCGCGTTCGGCCAGAGCGAGTGCCCTAAGCCGGGGCCTCTTTGTCGTTTGAATCTTTTGACGCCGTAATACACTTGGCGCGTTGTGCTGCGATTCCCCGCGGCAGACACGTACAGCTCACCCCTCCATTCCCCCATGCGTCACCTGCTCTGTTCGCTGTGTTTTATCCTGATATGCATTCCGCTGATTTCCCGGGGCGCTCCGGTGTCCTTGTTTGATGGAAAAACGTTTGAGGGCTGGGAAGGCGACATCGGGGAGGTATGGCGCGTTGAGGATTCCGCACTCACGGCGGGCAGCCTTCAAAAACGGCAGGATAAGAACAACTTTTTGGCGACGCGGCGCTCCTACGGAAATTTTGAGTTAACGCTCAAATGGCGCCTTCAGGGGACGCAGGGTTTCGTGAATGGCGGAGTCCAGTTTCGCTCCAAACGTGTTCCGAATCATCACGAGGTCTCGGGTTATCAAGCCGATTTGGGGGCTGGATATGACGGAGCCCTGTACGACGAAAGCCGTAGAAACAAGATTTTGGAGCGTCCCTTGAAAGAGGTTTTGGAAAAAGCGCTCAAGCCCCTTGGAGAATGGAATGATTACCGCATCCGCGCCGAGGGCTCGCGGATTCAAATCTGGCTGAATGGCATTCAGACCGTCGACTACACGGAGACGGATCCAAAGATTGAAATGGCGGGAATCATCGCCGTGCAAATCCACGGAGGCGCCACGTCACTGGTGCAGTACAAGGATCTGCTCATCGAGGAACTCCCGAGTGTGCAGGCAAAATAGGCCTGCCCTTGTGCTTTGAGCGGAAGCGACTTCGCCCCGGAGAGTGTTGCCGAAAGGCCCGGTGACGGGCAACGCCTCTGCCCCCACTGCCCGATTCGAGAAAAGGACTCTCTTACAGGAGCTCGCGCGGAGGCGTCTTTAGGATTCCAAAACATCCGCTCGGGCGGCCCCTTTTTTGAGAGAATCCGATCCCTTTCAAATCACCGTTCGAGGTCGCCCCGGAACAGGCGGATTTCCGTTGGAAAAACCCGGAGGTGAAACGGGACCGGCCTCGCGCCGGGAAGCGTCGCGGCGGCGGCGGCAGGTTTTGCCATGCGGATCGCGTGCCTGACCTCCTGCATGAAATCACGCCCCGGCCCCCACAATGCGAGCAATGCGGCATATTCGCGGTCATAAAGAGCCCGCAGGATTGGCAGCTGGTTCCCACAGAAAAGGCAACAAAAGGCGGTGAACTTCAGACTGCACCGCAGGCAGAAACGGTGCGTTTTCCTGACCTCGTCTATAAGGTCCAAATATTTTTCGAGAAGGGGTTTTGCAAGGTTTTGAATCAGGTGGAAAAGCGCTCCGAACTCCGCCATGCCGTGGCTATTTCGCGCCATGACGCACACATGGTGATTAAACCGTGCATTGCCTATGATTCGGGATATTTCGGCCTCCAATGCACCGGATGCACCCGTGGCAGAGGTGAGGAGCCGTTTTTTGAGAGGACTGTTCCGCATAGGATTGGAAGGAAAGGGGTGGTGCGCACTGCGGTAAAAAACGATTTCGAGAATCGCCGCCACGTTCACAAGGTAGAACGCCTTTGGAAATTTAGGGGCTTCGTGGTTGTTGTGCTCAAACAATGCCCGCTGAAATTCCGGGCACGGTTTATTGTTGCACAGGTCCCACGCTCCAAATTTGGACGCATTCCTTAGTTGCGGAACAGGGACACGCATCCGGTTCACTTCCGGAGTTGTCCTGCGCCGGGGAACTTTGCAAGAGCCGCCCCGGTTAGCACAGTCGAGGCCGTACGCGCACGGCGTCTGCAAGGGCCCGCGGGAGCTTTTCCGGGGGCTCCGTGAACCGGCAATCAGGCCGTGAGGCGGGGAATCTCGAACCCCTTGCGATCCTTCCGGTGCAGCAGCGCGTTGGCGGCGGGGTTCTTAACACACTCCTGTTTTTTGGGATCGATGAAGAGTTTCTGTCCCAGGGTGAGCGGGGTTGCGCTCAGGTCGACCAGGTTTGCTTGAAGATGCTCGAGCATTCTTCCGAGCGAATCCGCGAAGTCCGCATGATCCTTGACCGTCGAGCGCAGCGCGTCGGGGGAAACGTTTTTTCCCAAACGGTGGGAGATGCCGGCAAGGTGGCACAGGGCTGCGGAAACGTGCCCTTGGCGCGCAGGACAGCTCACCTTGGAAGCATCGCGCGAGCGCACCGCGTTGAAAAAATTCTGTGCGTGGGTTTGCTTCCCCCCCTCGGTGCGGAGGACCGATTCATCCGCGGGATCGAGTTTCACGTTCCCAAAGACATGCACGGGTTTTCCAGCGGCATCGAACGCGATGGCGCCCGTGTAGGAGGGGATGAGCACATGGCCGTTCTCGTACTGAAGGACCACGCCGACCTGCGATTTGCGGTATGTATCCATGTCTTTGGAATCGGCTGATTTAGTCAGGCCGCGCACTTCAAAATACAGAGGTGCCTTCGCATAATCGAATGCGAGGATTTGGGTGTTCGGGGTCTCTCCGTCGTCTTGGTATCCCAACCGTCCCCCGATGCTGAGCACCTCGGGCGGCAGCTCCTCTTCGCCCAAAAACCAGCGGGCAATGTCAACCTGATGCACGCCCTGGTTCCCCAAGTCACCGTTTCCGTATTCCCAAAGCCAGTGCCAGTCGTAATGGAGCTTTTGCCGGTGGACGGGCAGGTTCCGGGCGGGACCGCACCAGAGATCATAATTCAAACCCTCTGGGACGGGTTGGACCGCGGTCACTTTTCCAATGGAGGCGCGGCGCTTGTAGCAGGTGCCACGCGCGTAGCGGAGTTTGCCCAAGGGCGCGTTTTGCAGCCACTGATGGGCGGCTATGAGGCCGCCGGAGGAGCGGCTCTGAGTGCCGCTTTGAACAACGCGCTTGTATTTGTCGGCAGCGGCGACGAGCTGCCTGCCCTCCCAGAGGGTGTGTGAAACGGGCTTTTCCACGTACACGTCCAGACCGGCTTGCATGGCCCAGATGGCGGCCAGCGTGTGCCAGTGGTTGGGCGTTGCGATCATCACGGCGTCGATTTCTTTGCTCTCTACAAGCCTGCGGATGTCGGTAAAAACTTGGATTCCGGCATTTCCGTTGAGGGGATTTTTTTCGAAGTTTTCCTTACCCGCTACGGCCCGTTTTTCGTCGACGTCGCACAACGCTACGATGCGTGCCTGTTTGGTTTCGAGTGCGTCCTTAAAGATGCCCGGGCCGCGACCGCCCACGCCAATGCCCGCGACGCGGATGGTGTCATTGCTACCCTGCGCGCGAAGGTACGAGCGGGCGGTTAGGAAGGAACTGGCCCCTGCGAGAGACAGGGCTTTGACAAAGGAACGGCGCGTGTTCATGGGGGGTGGTGGTTTGCCGGTATGCGTCGGCAACTCTTTAAAGTGTGGCACACTGGAGGGCGCGGGAAAAGTACAGTTCACAAGGGATACCAGAGATTCCGGAAGCAGGTTTGGATTTTGACGCGGGGTCCGTTAGCGTCTTGCGCATGTTCGACGCCGCATTAGAAACCGTTCTGGATGCTTTGAAGCCCAGGCTTCAATCGGGTGAAAAATGGCGGGCTTCGGCAACTTCACTACATGCGTTGGTGCATGCCCGGAAGCAGCCGCCTGGTGCGGTTTTGTCCGTTGAAACACCTGCCTCGCACGCCCCAATGACGGTCCAAGGAGCGGCCAGCGCACTGCCTGACCCCGGGAATGCACCCGCTCAAAAATCCATGGGGGATCACTTTGCGAACGGACCGTTGGATCGTGAAAGCCGTTTGATCCGGTTACGTCATTTGGAGGAAAAAACCGCGGCATGCCGCGCCTGTGCGGAACTGGCGGGCTCACGCAACCATGTGGTTCAGGGCGGCGGCGACGTGGAGGCGGATGTTCTCTTTGTGGAGGAGGCACCTTCGATGGAGCAGGATGCCGAGGGCTCCGTGGCCGCCGGGGATGCTGCGGAGTTGTTGGAAAAAATGCTCAAGGCGATGGGTCTTTCGCGGTCGGACGTGTTTGTGGTGAACGTTGTGCGCTGCCTGCCGCCCGCCCCGGCGGGGGAAACCGTACGGCGCAGACCGCTGCCTTCGGAGTTGGACGCGTGCCGCAGGCATATAGAGGAACTTGTTCACATTGTGCGACCACGGGCGATTGTGGCGCTCGGGGCGGGAGCCGCACGGGGGCTGTTGGGGACGCAGGATCCGGTGGCGCGTTTGCGCTCGCGGTGGCATGCGTTTCTGGGAATCCCGGTGATGCCCACGTTTCATCCCGCCTACCTGATCGAGAACCCGGATATCTCCAACAAGCGGAAAGTGTGGGAGGATTTGCTGCTGGTTATGGAGAGGCTCGAACTGCCGATTTCCGCCAAGCAACGCACGTTTTTCATGCGCTGAAAAAGCGCGGATTGCGGGTCTGATTTCACACCACGGTTCCGCTCCATTTGAGCTTTTGGCGGAGCACCTCGTAAAACGAAACTGTCTTTGGGAAAACCAATCGGACCCGCTCCGGCGCAAGCCCGAGACGCAGGACGTCTTTGTCGCCGAGTGGAAGCGGTTCGCGCCCGTCGACGGTCAGGCAGACACTCCCCTGCCCCGCCGAGGGATGCACCCCGATCAGCGAGCGGTCGCTTACAATCAAACTCCGGTTGGTGAGCACGTGCGGGCAGATCGGCGTGATGACAAAGACGCCTGAATCCGGCGCAAGCACGGGTCCGCCGGCGCTGAGGGAGTAAGCCGTGGAGCCGGTGGGCGTGGCAATGATGAGCCCGTCGGCGTTGTATTCGGTGAGCGAGTCGCCGTCGATCTCGACCTCCAGCCGGATCAGGCGCGAGCGTTCACCGCGGGAAACCACCACGTCATTTAACGCGCTCCCCTTCCAAAAGACCTTCCCTTCGCGCAGCACCTCCACCGAAAGGAGCGTGCGCTCGCTCAACACGGCGCTTCCTTCGAGCACCTCGCCGAGCACGTGCGCAAAATCCGCGGGGCCTGCTCCGGTGAGAAAGCCCAGCGTACCCAGATTCACCGCCAGCAGAGGGGGCGCTGGAAAAACACCCTCTTTGACCGCCTGCAGCAAGGTTCCGTCGCCACCGAGAACAACGATCAGATCGCATTCCCGGAAAAGAGCTGGAATGGGACTTCCGGAAGGTTCGCCCACCATGAGCGCTGTGGCGGCGTCGAAGCGCGTTTTAAGACCAAGCCCGTCTGTGACCTTTTTGACGGAACAGGCCAGTTGTGGAGCGCCGTGTTTGGACGCGTTTGCGATTAATCCGATTGTTTGACAATCCATGCCAGAAACTCCGTGTTGCCGTCCGTTCCGCGCAGAGGGGATTCGATGCATCCGCGCCATGCGAGCCGGGGCTGTCCGGCTACCCAGAGATGGATGCGCTCGACGGCCTGCGCGTGCAGCGCCGGATCGTTCACAATGCCGCCCCGGCCGATGTGTTCGCGGGAAAG
>JBILWF010000167.1:0-5913 GCA_044370075.1 Chthoniobacteraceae bacterium
AGGCCGAACCCGCCCCCGCCCGAGCCAATCCCCCCGCCGAACCCGCCCTGTCCGGCCACGCCCGCGAATCCCCGCGCGCCGGTACCGGCACTCCCGCTGCCGCCACTGCCTCCCACACCGCCGCCGCCACCTCCGCCGCCAAATCCGCCCGCACCGCCACTGCCGCCGGCGCCTCCCTTTGCCCCGGCGCCGCCACCCTTGGAGGCACCGCCACCACCACCTTCCCCTCCGGCCCCTCCTCCGAATCCGTAAGCCCCCGCAGCTCCGCTCCCCCCGTCCCCTCCATCTCCCCCGCGACCATTGATCCCATTGGACAGATCCACCGCGTATTTGATGAGGAGCCCCGCATCCAACGCAACCTGAGCAATCGCAATGCCCAGATTGACCTTGGCGCTGAAGAGCATCTTCACATCGCGCTGCGCCAGGTTGGCGGAAATCAAGGCCAGAGCCGGTGCCGCCGCATTGGCAATGGGCACCGCGGCCACGGGAGCGGAAGCCGCTACGTTGGCAATCGAGAGCACATTGTTTTTGCTCGCGTCCACCAAGTCGGTGATGGCCACCACCATTTTAATGGTATCGACGACCTGGTTGGTGATGAGCGTCGGGCTGTACGCCCAGCCATTGCCCCCGGCTCCCCCTCTTCCGCCCGGTCCCCCGGTGGCCGAACTCGTTTTGCCGTCCAAACCTGCCAAACCAAGACGCCCCTGCCCGATTCCACCGTCAAACTCATCCGGCGCGTTGAACTTCCTCCCGCTCGATTGAGCTCCGGCACCCTGGTCTCCAATCTTGAGCCGGTCCGAGGACCAGACACCCCCATTGAGACTGCCCCCGTGGACGGCTCCGCCCAAACCCCTGCCACCCGTCGCCGCGTTGTTTGATATGGTGACATTGTCGAGGGTTAGGGACGCACTACTGCGCACAAAAAACGCGCCTCCCGCCCCCAAACCACCGCCGGATCCCTCCCCACCTGTCACGCCAAAACCCGTGATCACTCCGTTTTTGTACGTGCGAGCCTGATTTTCTCCTACGAAAACACCGCCGCTGCTACCCTGCCCACGGGTTGTTCCTCCGCGCAAATCCACAGTCTGTGCATGCAACGGAAGGGACAGCAACGCACCCAAAACCGTCCAGCACGTGCTCTTGAGAAACAGCTCTCTCCTCCCAACCGGCTTGAAGTCATTTCGCTTCATTGGAATTCAATAGGTAAAAATTTCGAATACGGTTCTAGGGAACGATCGGGTCCAGGAACACCTGCTGGCCACTCGCGCTGACTCCGCAGCCGATAAAACCCGTTTTCTCCCGGAACCCGCCCTGGATGACGACGCCCGAGACGAAGGTGGGCGTCGTGAGATTGTAAACCGTCCCGCTAAAAAAGCCGTTGGCGGCCGTGAAACTCAGCACGTTCCGTTTTTCGGTCTGCGCGTTTTTGAACACCACAAACCGGTTGTTGGTGTACCGGAGGCTGGCCGCATCGTAGATACTGGCGCCACTGGTGCTGATGCCGACGGTGAAGTTCTCCTCCACGGACAGAAGAGGGAGAAGGACACCGCCCGATTCCGGCGGGGTGTAGACCGCCCCCTCCACGCTCGCAGATACCGATACCACCGTCCCCGCCGTTTCTCTCTCATAGACATGATCCCCGGAGACCTCGGTACTGGTGAACTCCAGTTTTCCGAGCAGGGTTTTGGTGGTGCTAAGAATTGCCCACAGATCCGCCACCGGATCCTTCTCGGGATCATCCGGATCGTCGTGCAAAAGGGATGTCGCGGTGAACCGGGTTCCATCCGAGAGAGCACCCCGGGTGATTACGCGCCCGCTTCCCTGGGTCACGGAGGAGAGCAGATACCCCTTCAACGCGCCGCCGACCCGGGCAGCCGCCGTGTAATTGCCTTTGAGGGTGTAGTCCTGATTGCCCAACTGTGCGAGGGAGACGGGAGAGTCCATACCCTTGCGCGCTGCCTGCAGTTTGGGTGCGCCTTCGCTGGTGTCGACGGTAAGTACCAGCGGTGATGCACTTGCGAGGCCGAAGGGCAGCGAAACGCGCCCCGTCCCGTCCAGGCGTCCCACCACGCGATACACGGAGTTTCCAATGCTAATCCGGCAGGAAACCGCGCCCTGCCGGGTAAGGGACACATTCAAGTAGCCGCCCCGCACGCCCGTTGTGGCATCCAACCGCCCAGCGAACTGTCCGGTGCGCCCATACAGGGTTGTGTACGGATTGGCGGGGACCGTCACTTCCGCAGCGTTGCTGGCGGTCTGCGCCTCGCCGCTGCTTACAATCACGGAGTAGGAACCCTCATCGGCGGCGGTCACCGAACGGAGCACGAGGGTCGAAGATTCCCCCCGGCCATCGTTAATGGGCTGGGTTCCCTTGTACCACTGAAATGTGAGGTTGCTGCCGGTGGCTGCAACCCGGAGCGCCACCGAGGAGCCGGTAAAAGCGCTCGCCGAAACGGGGTGCTGCGTGATGACGGGAGGCTGATCGAGACTGGTGTTGACGAGGAGCTTCACCGTCTGGCTCTTCAGCGACAACGCCCCATTGAAAACCTGCACGTAATAATCCCCCGCATCCCCCGTGGTAAGGGAGGCGGCCGTCGCTCCGGGCACCTCCACTCCGTTCCTGAACCACTTGTACCCAGTCACGTCGGTTGCAACGACCGTGAGGGTTACCGTCTCCCCCGAGGCCACCGTGGCCCCCACGGGCTGCGTGTTGATCACCGGTGCCTTGGAGGCGGAAAGAGTCACCGAAGCAATCGCAGAGCCCGCCGTATTTCCGATGGTCAAATCGTAGGCCCCCGCCCTGGTGGCCGTGTAGCTGATGGAATTCGCCCCCTGAATCGTCGCCCCGTTCCGTCGCCACACGTACCTGGCGGGCGTTCCCGACGTCGCACTCAAACTGCCGGTCAAAGTCACTGCGCCCGTCGCCAGACTTCCCGTTTGGATAAAAGCCGGGGAAGCAAACGCGGGACCCGCTGTCACTGTCACAACTGCGGACGCGGAGGTCACCGAGGGGTAGCCGGGACTGCTCACCACGCAGTAATAGGTTCCCGAGTCCGATGCAGAAGCGGTCTTCGTGTAGGTATCCGAGGTGGCTCCCGGTATCGACACACCATCCAGATACCACTGGTAGGTGATATCCGTTCCGGAAGCGTTCACGCTCAGGGAAAGGCTGTCTCCCGCCTTGTACGCACGACTTGCCGGAGATTTGGTAATCACAATCGGAGCGCGCACCACCAGCACGGTGGACACAACCTGCTCGGAGACCGCATTGGAGGCCACCACGTCGTATTCGCCCGAGTCATCCACCGAAACGGAGGCGAGCGAAAGCGAGGCGCTTGTTGCGCCATCCAAAACCACCGTGTTTTTCCGCCACTGGTACCCGGTGGCATTCGTGGCACTCGCAACAAAACTGACTGCATCCCCGGGGTTTACAGTAAGTGTTCCCGAGGCGAGGCTCGTGGCAGGCGTACCGTTGACGGTGATGGCCGCACCTGTCACCGGGGAAAGAACAGCTAGTGAAACCGTTGCTGTCGTCCCTGTTGCTGCGACCCCGTTGCGGAAATTGCCGACGGTGAGCGTGTAATTGCCCGCATCCGCCGCCTGAACCCCGTTGAGTGTCAACGTTCCCGTGGTCACTCCCGCGACGCCCGAAACGAGCGACGTCAGGTTGGAAAGCACGGTGGAACCCTTACTCCACTGGTAGGTCAAATCCGTACCGGAGGCCTCCACCGCAAGGGAGATTGTTCCGCCGGTCACCACGTTTTGGGCCGCGGGCGCCGAGACGTTCGCAGGCGCTGTGTACTGGGAGAGATTCACCGTGAAGCTCGCCTGCCCGTAGTTGTTGGTCACCGTCAGTTCGTAGGTGCCCGCGTCCACTGCCGCGGCGGGATCGAAAGCCAGTTGCTCCGAGGTCGCCAAGGCGTAGCTGTCGCCGTCCTTTTTCCAGGAGTAAGTGAAGGGCTCAGTACCGCTCAGGCTTGGGGCAATACGGATGCTTTCCCCCTCTACAAACTGGAATGTGCCCCCCGTTGCCACATTGACGTTGTAGGGCACCGCTGCGGCGCTCCCGATCTGCGCTGTATACGAGCCAGACAAAACCGGGGCGCTCCCATTCACCACCGGGCGCGCCTTGTAGTCATCGACCCCGTAACCCAGTTGCCCCACCCCATTGACACCCCACGTGTACATCGTGCCGCCCTTGATGGCCGCAAAGTTATCCGCCCCGAGATCGGCCTCGGTCCACCCGGAGCCACCGGGCATCAGCACCGGAGAGAGACGGTCAACAAGCGATCCATCGCCAACCTGCCCGTAGATGTTTCTGCCCCAGGTGTAGAGGGAACCCGCGACGATGGCGGCGGAGGTGCTTCCGTCGGCAAACACCCGCACGGTCCCCCCCGCGGTCAATACCCCTTGCACCGGCAGGCTGACTTGCACGGGCACGTTGCTGTCAGTCTTGTTGCTTTGTCCGAGAGCCCCCGAAGAGTTGCCCCCGAAAGCCCACACCGTCCCGTCGCTTTTGACTGCAAGCGAATGCGAAGCCCCCGCGGCAATATCAATCCACGTTCCCGAGCCAAAGACCTCCCGGGGGCTGCTGCGGTTTAAGTTTGAGCCGTCCCCCAGTTGGCCGTTGGAGTTGGTCCCCCATGCGTAGAGTTTGCCTGTGGTCTTTTCGATGCCGAGGGCATGGGCGACACCCGCCACGACCTTCGAAAACCTCAGAGAGGAAGCCCGGACTGGGGTCGTCCGCGACGTATTCGTGCCGTCCCCCAGTTGGCCCGCCGGGTTCATTCCCCAGGCATACAAATCCCCGGCGGCTAGCAGCCCCAAACCAAATCCCGAGCCCACGCTCACCGAATCCCACGTCAAGCCGGTGCCAACGGGAGTCGGGGTGTACTTTTCGGATGTGGAAGAGATGCCCAACTCATTATTGGCGTTGGTTCCCCACCCCCAAAGGGTTCCATCATTTTTAACCCCCATACTAAAGCCGTCCCCGGCGGCAATGGATTTCCACATGTCGCTGCCAATCTGAATGGCTCCGGCCCGGGACTGCGTCACGCTGTCTCCCAGTTCGCCATTGAGATTCGTCCCCCACCCGTACAAGAGGCCTCCGCTGGTGAGCGCCAGCGTGTGGGAGGGCGCCCCCGAAACCTTCGCCCAGTTCGACCCCGTGATGGAGACTGCGGGCGAACGCCGGATGCCGGAGGTCCCGTCCCCCAGCTGGCCGTAGGCGTTGTTTCCCCACATGTACACCGTTTTGGAGGACCCGGAGGAAATCACCGCCCCGGAAAAGGCTCCACCCGCCGCCACGGACACCGCCGTCCCACTGAGCACCGCCGTTCCCGCAATCAGTACGTCCACTCCGGCATTGCGCTGGGTCGTCGTTTCATCCCCCAGTTGACCAGCACCATTGTACCCCCACGCCTTTATTCCAGAACCCACAATCGCCACCGTGTGAAGGCCTCCGCAGGCGACCGAGTCGAAGCTGCCACCTGTGATCGCGACGGGTGCCGTGCTCCGGTTGGTGCTTCCATCCCCGAGCTGGCCGTAGGTGTTGTCCCCCCAAGTGTACAGCGCTTTCTGGACGTTTAATGCAGCCGAGTGCGTCCATCCCGCGCTGACCGAGACCCAGTTTGTAGCGGTTCCCACCTGGGTGGGCACCAAAGCATGCGTGCCGCTGCTGCTGAGAGTCCCGTTTCCAAGCTGACCGGAGGAGTTGTACCCCCACGAAAACAGCTTGCCATCAGACTTCACCGCCAACGTGTGCGAATCGCCCGCCGCCACCGAGGTCCACAGCGACCCCGAAGCCACCTGGGTGGGCGCGAGCACATCGGAGTTGGAGTTGTTGCCCACCTGACCATATGTGTTCCTACCCCAGACGTATAATTCGCCGGTAGATTTAATTGCGGCCGAGTG
>JBILWF010000168.1:0-5898 GCA_044370075.1 Chthoniobacteraceae bacterium
GTGCGCCGCCACCGCGTGTAGATGCTGCGCCGGCGCGAGCCCTCCCCCTTGTCGGCACCTGCGGGACGGAATGCCTCGCTCATCTCGTACGGCGTCACCGGCGGACCGCCCAGCTTGTCCACCAACAGTCCACTGGCGGACAAAAAACAGTCGCGGATCGCCTCCGCCGACAATCGAAACCGCGGCCCGCGCGCCAGCAGCGTGTTCTCCGGGTCCTCCGTGAGCAGCGGCAGCGGCGCGGTGCTTTCCTGGCGGTAGGTCTGCGAAAGCACGATGGTGCGCAGAATCCCCTTCACATTCCATCCGCTGGAAATGAACTCGTGGGCCAGCCAGTCGAGAAGTTCGGGATGTTCCGGGGGCGTTCCCTGACTGCCGAAATCTTCCGCGGTGCGCACCAGTCCGCGGCCAAAAAGCGCCTGCCAAAACCGGTTGACCGTCACACGCGCCAGCAGCGGATGGCTAGGATCTGTGAGCCAGCGCGCAAGCCCCAGACGGTTTCGCGGACTGCCTGCGGGGAAGGCAGGCAAAGATTCTGGAGTGCCTGCGAAAACCTCGTCCCGGCGCTGGTCATACTGCCCGCGGAAAAGCACAAAGGCTTTTTTGGGCTCAGGCAGTTCGCGCATCACCATGATTTCGGGTTGGACCTCCCGGTGTTTTAGCAGTTCGTTGCGGGCCGTTTTCAGCTCGGCCAATGCGGCGGCGTAGGGACTTTCCTTCGCGGCGGACTGCAGTGTCCGAAACCACGCCCTCAAAGCCGACCGCTCCCCGGCGGAGAGCGCATCTGCGGGCTTGTCCAAGAGCACCTGAACCCGCGCAGCATCCACCAGCGCCTCAACCTGCAGCGGCGCCAGCTCACACTCAAAAACACGCACCTCGTCGATGAGACCGTTTTTGAAGCCACGATCCCGCATCCGCTCGCCGAGGCTGATGTTTTCCTTCCCGGGGCTAATATCGCGCGTCAAACAGTCGCGCACGGTCTCCGTCTCCGCGAGCGCTCCATTGACGTATACGCGAAGACCGGCAGCAGTTCCGGATCCGTCGGAACTGACGGCGACGTGGGTCCATTCCCCCGCCTTCACGGGTTGTGTGCACCGGATGGATGCCGCATCCCCGGGCCAGAAGCGAATCAACGACCACTTGAGTTTTCCATCTTCCAAAAGCAGCTCAAACCCGCGGCTTGCCGCGTCGGTCCACGCCTTGGAGCGGTGCAGGATCACCGCACGCTCCTTGATGTCCGGGGTTTGAATCCAGAGGGAAATCGTGAACGGATCAGAACGGTTAAAGTTGCCCGCAGGCAGGTCCAAACGGTCATCCCCGGAAAACCGAACCGCGGATCCGAAACGCCCGGGCACCAGCGTGTTGTCGCCGGAAAGGGAGAAGGCTTTTTTCGAATTGAAATCGTCCTGAACCTTCGCGCCGTCGAAGGAAAACCGGGAGGTTTCCCCCGGGATGCGGGATGCCGTTTTGGGGGAGGCCAGCCATCCCGCAAAGGCATCCTCCAGCTCAACCTCGCGTTTTCTGAGCTGCAACTCCGCATTCGATACAGCCTCCCGCAGGGCAGCCTCCTTCTTTTTTGCATCCTCAGAGGGCAGTGGAGCGGAGGGCGTGGGCGCGTCCGCATGAAAAAACGCATAAAGCCCCGCCTCGTCTATGTCGTCGAAGAAGGCGAACAGGCGGTAAAAGTCCTTTTGCGAAATGGGGTCGAATTTGTGGTCGTGGCATTTGGCGCACTCCAAAGTCAGACCCAAAAATGCAGTGCCGAATGTCTGCACTCGATCGGCAACGTATTCGACGCGATACTCCTCCTCCACGGATCCGCCCTCGGATTCCTGCTGATGGAGGCGGTTGAAGGCGGTTGCCAGAACCTGCTCCCGGGTGGGATTCGGCAGCAGGTCGCCGGCGATCTGCCATGTGACGAACTGGTCAAAAGGCAGGTTCCGGTTGAAAGCGTCGAGCACCCAGTCGCGCCACGGCCACACGGTGCGATCCCGGTCGACTTGGAAGCCGTAGCTGTCGGCGTAACGGGATACATCCAGCCAGTCGGAGGCGAATTTTTCCCCGAAAGCCGGAGATTGCAGCAGCGTATCGACAAGGGTTTCGTAAGCCGTGGGAGAGGAGTCCGCCAGAAAAGAACGGACCAATTCAGGAGAGGGCGGAAGGCCTGTCAAATCGAGGCTTACGCGCCGCAGCAGGGTCTCCCGGCGCGCCTCCGGGCGCATCGAGAGCCCCTTGGAAGCGAGCCGCGCAGCCACCAAGTGGTCGACGGGATTCCGAAGCGGGATTTGCGGATTTTTGGGAGCGGGTGGCACCGGCACCGGCCGCAGCGGGATGAAAGACCATAGCGGCTGATATTCTGCGCCCTCACGAATCCAGCGCCGTATTAAATCCGCCTCGGCTTTTGAGACCCGCGGCAATTTGGATTCAGGCGGCGGCATCACCTCGTCTGCATCCGTAGACAGGATTCGCTCAAGCAAATGGCTTTTCGCGGGATCAGCGGCAACAAGCGGGACGGCCCCGCTTTTGGCCGGAACCACGGCATCCTCGCGTCGGTCGAGCCGCAGTCCGGCCTTGCGATGCCCGCTGTCGGGCCCGTGGCATCCGAAGCATTTGTCGGACAGGATGGGTCGGATGTCCCGATTGAACTCGATTCGGGCGGGCTCGGCGAATACCGCGCGGGCCGCGAGGCAGGCTGGGAGAAGCGCGCGGATCGTTCGAGAAGAAATAGCGGGGGACATGGCACGTTGGTCTGGGGTCTGATCCAAGCAGAGCATCGCGGGCCAGCTTTCTGAGAGCCCGCCGGCGCGCACAGGGCACCTTCTGCGATTTAATCGGAGCCAGATTTCGAGGCAAGCGTCCTGCCGACCCGGAGCTTCAGCAAGCAGCGGTGTTGCGGGAGCGGCGGGCCGTGGTCTCCCTCAACGGGACTTCACGCGCTCCTTGGACCGCGCGCGCAGCGTGGCCAGGGTCCGCCGGAGGGCGTTCTGGGCATCGACAGAAACCGGGCCGTTCTTGGCGAGCTTTTGAATCGCATCGGCGGTGGCAGGCAGCGCGCGATCGGTCGGAAAGAGCGCCTGAAGGGTGCGCAAATCGTTAAGTATATTCGTAAATATGTGAGGCTGCTCGCGCAGTTCTCGGAGCAGGTTGCCCGAGCTGCTTTGGGACGCGTCGCTGATCAGTTCAAACAGCCCTTCGATCGTGGTGTCGAGCGGCTTCCGGGTTTGGTCCACGGTGGTGTCGGATCGCACCGTGGCCGAATTTTTCAAAATCTGTTGCGGAACCGCGGAGGGGTTGTTTTGGGCGGGGTTGCCCGACGCGGGATTACCGGCGGCAGGCGGGGTGTTCGACGCACTTGGTAGCACGGGAGTCGGCGCGGCGCCGGGGATCCCGGTTGGAACAGGCCCCGGGGAAACTGGCGGGACCGACATAAAAACGGAGGCGGATTCCACCCTGGTCTGGTGGGTCTCCTTGGCGCGGAATGTGACTTTGACGGGTTGCTCGAGGAATGCCGCGTAGGGGTTAGCGCCGGGCGCCTCGGGCGCCACCAGAGTTTTTTCCCCAGTGAGAAGTGCTTTCTGGCGCCCGGCCTCGAGTTGAGCGTCCAGTTTAGCCAGTTTGGCAAGATCCAGATTCTGCCACGAAACCGTCGTTGGATTGACCTCTCCCGGACGCACAAACGTGATGCCCTCTGCACTCACCATCACCTGGTCGGGCACTTGCAAAATACCCCCCTTTTGCAGGGGCACCGACCGGCAGTCGGCCGTGGGGGAAAGACTCCAAAGAAGGCAAACACCGAGAACGGGGGAGGAAGCTTTCATGGCTGGGAGGAAGGGAACCTTTCGCATTGGATTTGATGCAGAGATGCAAACGCATGGAACAAACCGAGCCCGCCACGGGGCGGAGCCTCCCGGGGGAAGGTTCACCAGTGCGCGCCAACACCTCCCCAGTATGCGATAATCGCCCTTCCTCCAAGGCTGGATCTGATGCCCTTGCGGATTATTTTGGTTGCGCGTTCTCGGCCGCGCGCCGCGCCCTCTGCGGACCGTCGTCTTGCGTTGTTCTCGCGTCCGGCGAAAATCGCGTCAGCCCCCGCCCCCATGATTGCGCCCCCCTCGTCCCCCCACGATCAAAACGACCTCCAAGGCGCTCCAGTCACCCCGAGCCCGTTTGTCCCGCGGTTGTCCCGGGCGCTTATGCCGACCACGTCCCTTTTTCTGGCGGTCTCCGCATTGCAAGCCCAGACCGTGCTGGTCCAGCCCTACGTGCAGCCTGGAAACGGCTCCACCCTCAAAGGCAGCGACGTAAAAGTGATCCGCTGGCTGACTGATGCCCAACCAGGCCAGTTTGTTCTTGAGTACCGGCTCAGCGGGAACAGCGCTTGGAAAAGGACAGGTACCACCTGCTCGGAATTAAAGTTCGGCCTGCCAAACGCCAAAAAGCCCGCTCCGTCTGCCGGAGCGATCCCGACCGACCTTGAGGAATTCAAGCAGGCGATCGCCGCGAGTTCAGCGGTGAAGGTGCCCGACCGGGAACAGCACCTGTTGCGGTACCATGCCGAGGTGGACGGTCTGCCCTTTGACAGCACGGTAGAGTACCGCGTTTCACTCCCGGAGCGCGTGGTGCGAGAAAGCGCTTTCAAAACGCGCGCCTCTGCGGGAAAACCCGTTCGCTTTGTGGCCATGGGCGACATGGCTACGGGGGCCGCGGCACAGAACCGGATCGCCTACCAAATCTCCCTGCAAACACCCGACTTTCTGGTCGCCCTTGGAGACATTGTCTATCCCACCGGGCGGGTCAGCCAGTATTTGAACCATTACTGGCCAACCTACAGCAATGCCACGGAGCCCAGCATGGAAGCGGGTGCACCGCTGATGGCCTCGATTCCGTTTTATCCCGTGCTCGGAAACCACGACGTCGACACGCGTCTTTCCGATTACCCCGACGCCCTCGCCGCCTTCCACTTCTTCAACGTTCCCCGCAACGGACCCGGCACGGGCCCCTGGCTGCCCAAGGTGCCCGCGGAATCCCCCGCCGGCGCCCACTTTTTGGCGTCTGCCGGAAATCAGTACCCGGCCATGCTTCACTACTCCTTTGACTACGGCGCGGCACATTTTGTGGTGCTGGACTGCAACGGCGCGATCAAACCGGAGGACCAAGCGTTCATGAGATGGCTCGAAAAAGACCTTGGCGGCACGCGCCAACCGTGGAAGTTCGTGGCCTTCCACGCCCCGGGGTTTCACACATCGCGTGAACACTACACCGCTCAAAAAATGCGGCTCTTCCAGCCCTGCTTTGAAAAGCACAAGGTGGATGTGGTCTTTGCGGGCCACGTGCACAATTACCAGCGCTCCAAGCCCCTGCGCTTTAGCCCAAAAGGAATCAACCCCAGGAACGGTGTCAGCGGCGACTTCCAACTGGACGAAACCTTCGACGGAATCAAGGACACCACACCCGAGGGAGTCATTCACGTCGTCAGCGGAGGAGGCGGTGCAAAGCTCTACAGCGTGGATTATGAAAAAACAGTAACCGCGCTCAAAGCGGAGCACGGGGAAAACTATGTGCCCTTCACGAGCAAGTACTACGCAACGAAGCACAGCTTTTCTCTCATCGAACTCGACGCACGGAAATTCACGCTGCGGCAGATAAACGCCGACGGTGAGGAGGTTGACTGCTTCACCATCACCAAGTGAATGCCGGG
Organism: Chthoniobacteraceae bacterium; assembly: GCA_044370075.1. Taxonomy (GTDB): domain Bacteria; phylum Verrucomicrobiota; class Verrucomicrobiia; order Chthoniobacterales; family Chthoniobacteraceae; genus Chth-196. The sequence continues at coordinate 5,696 of JBILWF010000168.1, forward strand.
TTTTCCCGAAAAACACCACCTCGCCGCAGAGACGAGGAAAGCGCAGAGACGGTTTAAAGAACAAACGTTGCGGAATTGTTCATCAACCTAACCGACTTCGCAAAACATCCAGCTTCCGCTGCGGCGCAGATGGAAATTGAGGGATCCGATTTTTGAGATGGGTAACCTTGTTGCCCACCCCTCGATCGCAGCCCGACTGTGGG
>JBILWF010000169.1:0-5895 GCA_044370075.1 Chthoniobacteraceae bacterium
GCCACCGCAAACGCGTGGGTTTCGCCACAGCCTCCATCAAACTGGTGGTGGTGGCTTTGAAAATATTCTTCCGCTGGCTCGCCAAAAACGGACGCCTTCGCGTGGATCCCGCCGAACTGCTTCCCCTGCCCCGCGTGGAGCGGTATCTGCCGGAAACGCTCAACGAACATCAAATCGAGCACCTGCTTGAAGTGTTGCCCGCGAGCGGGCCCATGGCGCTGCGCAACCGCGCCATTTTTGAAGTGCTCTACGCATGCGGCGTGCGTGTGTCCGAACTGTGCGGAATCCGCGTGGAGGATCTCGATCTAGAGACACGCATCGTGCGGGTGACCGGCAAAGGCGATAAAATGCGCATCATCCCCGTAGGAAAGCGCGCAGCGGATGCCGTCTCCGGATACCTCGGCGCGGAACGTCCCGCACTCGTGCGCAAGTGGACGCGGAGCCACCTGTTTTTGTCGGTACGCGGAAAAGCGCTTACGCCGGACCGGATCTGGCAACTGGCAAAGAAGGCGGCGCAGGCGGCCGGGCTCAGTCAGAACGTGTACCCGCATTTGTTCCGGCATTCGTTTGCCACGCACCTGCTCGGAAACGGGGCGGACCTGCGGGTGATTCAGGAGATGCTTGGGCACGCGGACATCGGAACGACCCAGATTTACACGCACGTGGACCAGCAGCGGTTGAAGGCGGTGCACTACCGGTTTCATCCGCGGGCGCGGCGCGGGGGGGGCGGAGGGGAGGGGGCGGCGGAAAAGACTTGAGTGCGGGGCGGCGTTCAATTACCATAATCCCGACCGGTGTACTGTGGATTATGTCCGTCGATCCCCAAATTTTTTCTGTTCAACGCGTTGAGGCCCTCTCCGCGGAACTCTCCTGCGCCCCCCTCCCGGAGGTGCTCCGGTGGGCGTTCTCCGAATTTGGCCCGCAAGCCGCCGTGGGAACCTCCTTCCAGGGGGCCGGTCTGGTGCTTCTTCACCACGCAGTAGAGGCGGGTCTGAAGTTTCCCGTTTTCACGATCGACACCGGACTTCTCTTTCCGGAAACCCTCGCGCTCAAACAACGACTGGAGGCTTTCTGGGGAATCCGCATCGAGTCACTCCGGCCCGCGCAGAGTCTGGAACAGCAGGCCCTCGAACAACGGGACGGCGCACTATGGGCGCGGCGTCCGGACACCTGCTGCACGCTGCGGAAGGTCGTGCCGCTGCAGGAACGCCTACGGGCTCTTTCGGTTTGGATCACCGGGGTGCGGCGCGAGCAAAGCGCAACGCGCGGAGGGGCGGACATTCTGGAGCGGTACCTGTTTGATCCAATCGGGGAGCGGTATTTGTTGAAGTTGAACCCGATGGTGGCGTGGAGCCGCCAGGCGGTTTGGGACTACATTCAGAGCCGCGGCATTCCCTACAATCCGCTCCATGACAGAGGTTATCGCTCCATTGGATGCATGCCCTGCACGCGTCCCTCCGGGACGGACGACTCCGAACGGGCGGGCCGCTGGACCGGCTTCGACAAGACCGAGTGCGGCATCCACACCTTTCTCGGGGCGCGCACTTAAGCCCCGCACGCTCCCCACCGCCACAAGCCGCACCCCGGTTCCAGCAGCTCCACCCTTTCCATTTTTTGACCATGAAACCGCAAGAGATCCGACTTCCCGATTATTCGGCACATCCCGCCTACGGGCGCAATTATCCGGCTCCGGAGGCGGGAGCGCTGCCGGCGTTCTTTCCACAAAAGGTGAGCCGGAAGGATGCGGCGCATCTGGACGCGCTCGAGGCGCAGAGCATCTTTTTGCTGCGCGAAGCGTACCACCATTTCAAGAGCCTGTGCATGCCGTGGAGCATGGGCAAGGATTCGAACGTTTTGATATGGCTTTCGATGAAAGCTTTCTGCGGGCACATCCCGTATCCACTCCTGCACATTGACACAACGTACGAATTTCCGGAGATGCTCGACTACCGCGAGTGGGCGGTGCGCAACTACGGGTTGGATTTGATTGTGAAAATCAACGAGGACGCGCGATCCGGAACGGGCGATTATGCGCAGCGGGGGCCGGTCGGGTACGACACGGCGGATCCTGTGACGGTCACGCACGAACTCAAAACGGTTGCACTCCAGCAGGTCATGGCGGAGCACCAGTGGAGCGCGCTGATCACGGGCATTCGCCGGGACGAGGATCCCACGCGAGCAAAGGAGCGGTATTTTTCGCCGCGAAATAAAGACTTCGAATGGGACTACAAGGATCAGCCGCCGGAGTTCTGGAATCAGTTCACGACGTCGTGCGCGGCGGGCGAGCATGTGCGCGTGCAAGCCTTGCTGGACTGGAGCGAGCGCGACATCTGGCTCTATATCCAGCGGGAAGGCATTCCCATCCCGAGCATGTATTTCGCGCGGACGGGTAAGGACGGCAAACGGTGCCGTTTTCGCTCGCTGGGCTGCTGGCCCATCTCGGGCGCGGTGGAGAGCGAAGCCGATACGATTGACAAGATCATCGATGAACTGGCGGTGACCAAAACCAGCGAGCGCGCGGGGCGTGCACAGGACCATCACGAGCGCAACGCCATGCAGAAACTGCGGGCCAAGGGATTCATGTAATCCTCCAGCGGTTTTTCAAACTTCACCCTTTGCACTTTTTCTCATGTCTTCCTCGACTCTCTCCATCCCCGGTTCCCCCCTCGCTCCCGGACAAACCAGCCGTTTGCGCGTAGTGTTTGTCGGGCACGTTGACCATGGAAAATCGACGCTCATAGGGCGGATTTTTTTCGACACGCACTCCCTGCCGGAGGGCAAGGTGGATCAGATCCGCAAGGCCTGCGAGGCGGAGGGAATGGAGTTTGAGTATGCGTTTCTTTTGGATTCGCTGCTCGAGGAGCAGGAACAGAACATCACCATCGACACGACGCAGATCCAGTTTCGCACGGCGAAACGCCCCTACGTGATCATTGACGCTCCGGGGCACAAGGAGTTCCTCAAGAACATGATTACCGGAGCCGCAAGCGCGGATGCGGCGGTGCTGCTGATTGCAGCAAACGAGGGCGTGCAGGAGCAGAGCCGCAGGCACGGCTATCTGCTGAGTCTGCTTGGCATCCAGCAGGTGGTTGTGGCGGTAAACAAGATGGATCTGGTGGGATACTCGCAGGAGACCTTTGAAGCGGTTCAGCGCGAATACCGCGCCTTTCTTGCGCAGATCGGCGTTGAAGCACGGGCTTTCGTGCCGATCTCCGCCCGCAACGGGGTGAACGTGGCGTTGCGCACGCCGGTGCCCGGCGGGGAAAATCCAATGCCGTGGTATGACGGACCGACGGTGCTTTCGATGCTGGACACCTTTGAGCCGCCGGCGCCGCTTGTGGAGATGCCGCTGCGGTTGCCGATTCAGGATGTGTACCGCTTTGACAAACGGCGGATTCTAGCGGGCCGCATCGAATCGGGCACGCTGCGCGTGGGGGATTCGCTTGTGTTTTCGCCCAACAACAAAAGGAGCATCGTCGCATCGCTTGAAACATGGCGGGGCGAGCCAAAGACGGTTGCGCTTGCAGGGGAATCGGTTGCGATCACGCTCACAGAGCAGATTTTTGTGCAGCGGGGCCACGTGGCGTCCTTGGAGGAAAACGCGCCGATTGAATCAAACCGTTTCAAGGCGCGCATTTTTTGGATGGGGAAAAACAACCTCGAGATGCGCCGTCCGTACCGGTTGAAACTCGTCACCCAGGAACTGGACGCGGAGATCGTTTCCATTGAGCGCATCATCGACGCGTCGACACTCGACACGGTGCAAACCGGAAGAGACTACATCGCACGGAACGACGTTGCGGAAGTCACGGTGCAAACACGCGGAGCGCTGGTGATGGACAACCACGATCGCAACGCGTTGATGGGTCGCTTTGTGATAGTCGACGAACGGCTGGTTGCCGGCGGCGGGATCATCCACGGGGGCGTGTATTCGGACCGCTCGAAGGTAAAGAGCGCCAATATTTACTGGTCGGACAGCACGGTGCTGACAAAGAACCGGAATTTGCGCAACGGCCACCGCGGGGCGGTAATCTGGCTCACGGGTCTGAGCGGATCGGGCAAGTCGGCCCTCTCGCGCGAGGTGGAGCGCGAGCTCTTCAACGGGGGCCGCCATGTGTACGTGCTGGATGGAGACAACATCCGGCACGGGCTCAACGCGAACCTTGGTTTTTCGCCGGAGGACCGCGTGGAAAACATCCGGCGGGTCGCGGAGGTGGCCAGCCTGATGGCGGATGCGGGCTTGATCGTGATCACCGCGTTCATCTCGCCCTACCGGCAGGACCGCCGGCGCGCACGCGAAATCGTGCTCGAGGGCGGCCACGAATTCATTGAGGTGTTTGTGGACGCTCCTTTGGTGGTGTGCGAAAAGCGCGACGTCAAAGGTCTCTATGCGCGGGCGCGCACGGGCGAGCTGGCCGAGTTTACCGGCATCAGCGCCCCGTACGAATCCCCGGACAACCCGGAGGTGGTAGTGCACACCGACGCGCAAAGCGTGCAGGAGAGCGCGTCAACGGTGATGGAGTTTGTGCTGCCCCGGATCCGCCTCGGCGGCGAGGATGAGGTGAGCATTTGATCCATACTCCGCTCCCGGGCCCGCGCAGGCACAACCGCGCGCGAGCCGGGGCCGCGCCTCAAACGACTCCCCGTTGTCTCAGGGTTGACCCGCTATGCGGGGGGCCATCCCGCGGTCCCGCACGGGCGCGGGCGATCCCGCGGCGGAAGCGGGAAGCGGCTCCCTCTGGATGTAAACCCGCGCCCCTTTGCCCACGGTGTCGAACAACCGGATGATGTCGTTGGAAGCCATGCGCACGCACCCGTAGCTGGCGGGGGATCCAAGTCGGTTTTCCTCGGGCGTTCCGTGGATGTAAATCATCCGTTCAAAGGCGCGCGCGTTGGAGGCCTCCAGCCCGCGCAGCCACAGAATGCGCGTGACGATCGGGTCGCGCCCTGGGGCGTTCACGGGAACTATCTCGCCGGTGGGGACGCGGCTTTTGAACTTCATGCCCTTGGGCTGGGAAGCTCCAATTTTGCGTGCCACCTCCAGCTTTCCGAGCGGGGTGCAGTTGCTGCCGGGCACGTCGCCGAGACCAAACTTGGAGGTCGAAACCGGAAACCTTCCGACCTCCACGCCGCGCCGGTACAGGGCCATCTGCTGGTCCTGCACACTGACCCGGACCACATGCTGCCTGTCCCCCGTGCAGGCGCCGAGAACGGCCAGGGAAAGGACCGTTAAAAGTCTCCAGAGCGGCTGCGTGCAAAAGCGCATGGACAGTAAGGGTGCAAGCGGCCCGAATGGCCGCACCACTCACGCGCCGACTTCCGCACGCGCCGCATCAGCCAGCGCGGTGGACAAATAGCGCTCTCCGGTGGAGCAGGCGACGGTGACGATGAGTTTGCCTTTGTTCTCCGGGCGCTTGGCCACCGCGATGGCTGCGCACACGTTGGCACCGGAGGAAATGCCCGCGAGGATCCCCTCCTCCTTGGCAAGACGGCGGGCCATCGCAAAGGCCTCGTCGTTGGTCACCGTGATCACCTCGTCCACCACGGGCAAATGCAGATTGTTGGGAACAAACCCCGCTCCCGTGCCCTGGATTTTGTGCGGGCCGGGTTTGACGGGTTGTCCGCCGAGGGTTTGGGTGATGACGGGTGAATCAGCCGGCTCGACAGCGATGGCTTTCAAGCCGGGTTTGCGCGGTTTGAGGACTTCGGCGCAACCGGTTAGGGTGCCACCGGTGCCGACTGCCGCGACCAGAATGTCGACCTTGCCTTCGGTGTCCGTCCAGATTTCCTCTGCGGTGGTGCGGCGGTGGACTTCTGGATTTGCCGGGTTGTTGAACTGCTGGGGCATCCAGGAGTTGGGTGTTTCAGCCAAAAGAGCCTCGGCGCGGGCGATTG
>JBILWF010000170.1:0-5892 GCA_044370075.1 Chthoniobacteraceae bacterium
CGGTGCGCGCGCTGGCCGCCGCATGCGCCTCGCTCGTAAATGTATTGGACCCCGAGATTATTGTTTTCGGCGGCGGGATTTCCGCCGCGGGACCGCTGTTGATGAATCCGCTCGAGCGTGCGTTTCGTCGGTTTGAATGGATCCTTGGAGCCAGCCGCGTGCGTCTCGCTTTGGCGCGGCTCGGAAATCGCGCCGGCGCCCTGGGCGCTGCCCGTGCCGCGCTTCTCGCCCACGCCGATGCGGGCGAACCGCACCCGAAGGAATTTTTTCAATCCAACCCATGAGCAGTCCCAGTCTCCAATTTCTCGAAAAATCCCGGCAGATCGTCGACACCGTCGAAGCCCAGTTTCCTGCGATTCAGGCCGCTGCAGACCGCTGTGCGCAAACGATTCTTGCCGGGCGCATGGTCCACGTGTTCGGCTCCGGGCACAGCCGCATGATGGTGGAGGAGATGTGGCCGAGGTACGGATCCTTTCCCGGATTTAACCCGATTGTGGAGCTTTCCCTAAGCTTTCACAACTTGGTGGTGGGAGCAAACGGCCAGCGGCAGGCCATGTTTTTGGAGAACGTGAGCGGTTTGGCAGCGCGCATCCTCCGTAATTACGCGCTGAGCGAGCAGGATACGGCCCTCGTGATTTCCAGCAGCGGCTGCAACGTCGTGCCGGTGGAGATGGCGGAGGAATTTCAAAGGCAGAAAGTGCCGGTGATTGCGTTGGTGAGCCTCGCCCATTCCCGTGCGAGCACAACCCGCCATGCCGGAGGCAGGAAACTCCAGGACTTCGCGTTGCACGTTCTCGACACGGGTGCTCCGGTTGGGGACGCGATGGTTCGCATAGAGGGTCTTGAGACGCCGGTGGCACCGGGGTCGACCGTTGGAGGATGCCTGCTCATTAACTGCCTAAAGGCCGAGATCGCGCAGCGTCTCACTGCGGCGGGGCATCCGCCCAAGGTGCTGAGCGCCTCCGCGCTTGTGGGGGCCGCCCGTGCGACCGAGATTTTTGAAGCGGCTTACGACGAGCATGCGCGCCGGCTTGCGCTCCTGTATGCCACCGTGGGCCAGCCGGGCTGAGGCGGCGGGCCCGTTTTGATGAACACCGCCGACTCAACACCATGAGCATACCTCTCGAAATTCGGGACCTCCCCGAGACGGATCTCCTCATTGTCGGTGCCGGTTCCGCTGGATGCGCCGCGGCCCTTGCCGCGCGTTCCTCCGGACGGCACCGCGTTTTGCTGGTGGAACGATACGGCTTTCCGGGCGGATGCTCGACGCAAGTTTTGGACACGTTTTACGGTTTTTTCACCCCCGGACAAGTGCCCCGCAAGGTCGTGGGCGGCATTCCCGACCGCGTGGTGGATGCGCTGGACGCGGTGGGGGCAGTTTTTTTGCGCCCCAACACGTACGGAGCCGGGACTGGCGTGAACTACAATCCGGAGCGGCTCAAATGGGTGTGGGACCGCCTGCTGGCCGAGGCGGGCGTGAATGTTCTGTTGCACGCCGCGCTGGTCGCCGTCGAGTCCGACGCCGCCGGGTGTATCGCGTCCGTTATTCTTCACACGCGGGGAGGCCTGCGCCGGGTGCGGGCGCGGCGGTTCATCGATGCATCGGGGGATGCGGAGCTTTGCCATCTGGCGGGAATTCCGTACGAACGGGCGGGCGAACTGGAGCCTGCGCAGACCCTTACCACGACGTTTCGCATGAGCAACGTGGACCTTGAGGCGTACGAACGGGCCGGGGGGAAAAAAATGCTCGCCGAGCGCATGGCGGGTGCGGTCGACCGGGGCACCTTTGCGCTGCCGCGCAAGGCCGGCAGTCTCCACCGTATGAATGCCGAGCGCTGCATTGCAACGGTCGCGGTGCGCGTTGCGGATTTGGATCCGATGGATTCCGCCCAGCTCACGGCCGCGGAGGTCGAAGGCCGCCGGCAGGCGTTTTTGTACGAGGATTTCCTGCGCGCCTGCGTGCCGGGTTTCGAACAGGCTCACATCATCGGAATGGCCCATCAAATCGGCATCCGCGAAACGCGCCGGGTGTATGGCGAGTACCGTTTGACGCGGGAGGACTGCATGCGGGTGGCCCGCTTTGAGGACGCGGTGCTTTTGTGCGGAGCGCCGATTGAGGATCACCGTGCGGCACCCGGAGGCGGGGAGGAAACGGTGTGGGCATATGTCCCAGACGGAGGTGCCTACGACGTTCCCTATCGCACGCTGGTAGCGCGCGGGCGTGCGGAACTCTGGGTGGTGGGACGTTGTTTTAGCGCGACGCACGAGGCGCATGCCTCCTGCCGTTCCATGGGGCAGACCATGTCCATGGGACAGGCGGCGGGACTCGCGGCAGCCCAGAGCCTTGACCGCGACGAAAGCGCGTGCTGCTTGGATACGGCCCGTCTGCGCGAGCAGCTTTTGGCGCTTGGTGCGGTGTTGGAGACGCCCTCGCGCGAGGCCCGCATTGGTGCGGGGGAATGGCGCCTCAACCGCACCCACGTCTCTCGAATGCACGTCCCGACCGGTTGCTCCGATCCGCAATCCACCTTCCGCACGCCATGAGTTTCATTCGCACAGTCCTCGGCGACATCGCCCCCGCGGATCTCGGGGTGTGTTCGCCCCACGAGCACCTCATCATCGACCCGAGTTTTACCACGCACCAAACCCCCGATTTTCTGCTCGATTCCGTGGAAGCGGGTGTTGAGGAACTCCGCACTTTTTACCGCAACGGGGGCCGCGCGATGGTGGATTCCATGCCCTGCGACGCCGGGCGCAATGTGCTCAAGCTGGCCGCCATAGCACGCGGCAGCGGGGTTCACATTATTGCACCCACGGGGCTGCATCTGGAAAAATACTATGATCCCGGTCACTGGGGGAACCGCTACTCCGAGCAAACGCTGACGGAGCTTTTTGTTGCCGACCTTACCGGGGGCATCGACGCCCACGATTACAACGGACCGGTGGTGCAGCGCACCACGCATCGCGCGGGCGTTATCAAGGTGGCCGGCGGTCTGGACTGTCTGAGCGCCCGCGACCGAAAGGTTTTTGCGGCGGCAGCCGCTGCGCAGCGGGCCACGGGTTGTCCGATTCTGACCCACACAGAACAGGGCACGGCCGCCCTTGAGCAAATCTGCTTTTTTGTGGATGCCGGCGTGAACCTGCGGCAGGTGTGTCTTTCCCACACCGATCGAAAGCCCGATCCCGCCTACCACCGCGAAATTCTCGGAACCGGCGTGCGCATCGAGTTCGACAGCGCATTTCGTTGGAAGCCCGATCAGGGCAATCCCACGCGGGATTTGGTGTGCGCTTTGCTTCCGGAGTTTCCCGATCAGATCATGCTCGGGATGGACGCCGCACGCCGCGGATACTGGAATGCGTACGGTGGTGGTCCCGGGTTGAGTTTCCTCCTCACGACTTTTCGCAGGGAACTGCAGAAGTGTGGACTTGGTTTGGATTTGCTGGACCGGGTCTTTGTGGGCACGCCCGCCGATTGGTTGCAGTGGCGGGTTTGATGTGCTCCACGGTGTTGCACCCCACTGCGCTCGATTTTACCCACCCCATCAAACGCCATGACCCCCGGGAACCCGCTTCGTTTTGTCGGCATCAATTTTGACCACATGCACATGGGGGATTTGCTGCGCTTTGTGCGGGAGACGCCCGGGTGCGAGATCTCCGGAATTTGCGACGAGGATCCAGCACGCATGCGGGAGGCGATCGCAAAGTTCGCGATTCCCCCGGAGCGCGTATTCACCGACTACCGCCGGTGTCTGGAGGCAACCCATCCGGATGTCGCAATCCTGTGCCCGGCCACCGCGGAACATGCGCTGTGGACGGAAAGGGTCGCAGCGCACGGCGTGCACATCCTGATGGAAAAGCCCTTTGCGGCTTCCGTGTCCGACGCGGATCGCATGGTTGACGCAGTGCGCGCATCGGGAAGGCTTTTGGCGATTAACTGGCCGCTGCGCTGGGTTGCGAGCCATGTGACGGCGTACCGGTTGGTGCGGGAGGGAAGGATTGGAGACCTGCAGGAGGTCCATTACTACGATGGAAACCGGGGTCCGGTGCGGCATGGCGCGGACAAGGAGGAACGTCATCCCAGTGCCGGGGAGAAGGCGGCGAGCTGGTTCTACCACAAGGCGCGGGGCGGGGGATCGCTCCTGGATTATCTCGGGTACGGGGTGACTTTGGGCGCGTGGTTTAACGGTCTCGCGCGTCCGTTGGAAGTAACCACCGTGGTCGATATTCCGCCGGGCCTTGAGGTCGACGAACACAGCATCACCGTGGTGCGTTTCGCAACGGGTCTCTCCAAGTTCGAAACCCGCTGGGGAACTTTCACAGATCCCTGGACCCATCAACCGCAGCCGCGGTGCGGGTTTGTTTTAAAGGGAACGCAGGGCACGATTAGCAGCTACGACTACGAGCCGACAGTTCTTCTGCAGGACAGTTTGCATCCGGAGGGAGTGGTGCTTCCGGTTGACGTCCTGGCGGCCCCCCGGAGAAATCCGGTCGAATATTTTGCCGACTGCGTGCGGCGCGGATGCGCTCCGGAGGGGCCGCTGGATCCAGCGGTTTCCCGGGTTGGCCAGCAGATCGTGGACGCCGCGGTGCGGAGTGCCGCCGGGAAGTGCACGGTGGCGCTTTAACCGCGCTGGGCACCGCTCGTTGTAAAAAAATCCACCGTATTGCCCGCCATGGCCGACAATGTTCGCACCCTCAAAACCCCGGTAGCCCCGGAGGCTCCGGTTCCCGCGATCGACTATGAACCGCGGGGCCCCCGCGCCTACCGCCCGAAGCTGGGTCTTATCGGCTGCGGCGGCATCACCGAGCATCACTTGCGCGCGGCGCAGTCCTTTGGTTTGGAGGTGGTCGCCATGGCAAACCCCACTCTCGACAAGGCCCGCAAACGCCAGCAGGAGTTTTACCCGCAAGCGGCGCTCTACACGGATGCCCTTGCACTATTGGAACGGGACGACATTGAAGTGGTGGACATCGCCACGCATCCTGAGGTGCGTGTGGGCCTCATGGATGCCGCACTGCGGGCGGGAAAACATGTGCTGTCTCAAAAGCCGTTCGTGCTCGATCTGGAGGAGGGCCGGCGTTTGGCTGACCTCGCCGATTCCCGGGGACGCCGCCTTGCGGTGAACCAAAACGGCCGGTGGGCACCGCATTTTGCGTGGTTGCTTGGAGCGGTGCGCAGCGGCTTGTTGGGGGAGATGCACACTCTCGATCTCTTCATGGACTGGGATCACACATGGTGTGCGGGAACCGCTTTTGAGGAGGTGCATCACCTGGTGCTTTCGGATTTTGCGATCCACTGGTTTGACATGGTTGCCGCCGTTTTTGCGCACCAGCGTGCTGAGAGTGTCTTTGCCAATGCGGTGCGCGCACCGGGGCAGACGATGAAACCGCCGATGCTGGCGCATGCCGTGGTGCGGTTTGTCAACGGACTGGCGACGCTCAGTTTCAGCGCGCACTCGCGCTTTGGCGGCAGGGAGAGTTTTGTGGCTGCGGGCTCCCGGGGAGTCCTGCGCGCGGAGGGACCGCTCTGTGGCGTCAACCGCCTGCAACTCAAAACCGAGGCGGGTGTGTGTGCGTTTGACGTGAGCGGTGCGTGGTTTCCGGACGGCTTCCGGGGTGCGCTCGGGGAGTTGCTGTGTGCGGTCGAGGAAGGCCGCGAACCCGACATCGGGGCGCGTGCAAATTTGCGCAGTTTGGAGCTGTGTTTTGCCGCGATACAAAGCGCGGATACCGGACGGTCCGTGGTGCCGGGCGAGGTCACCCGGGTTCCCGGGGCGCGCGACGCTATGGATTCTTGCGCAGGTCGTAGCAGCGCACTCCCTCGCGGTGGCGGATAAACAGACGCCCGGCGGCAAGACTGGGAGAAGGCACCCACAGGGCGCGCACGTTGGC
>JBILWF010000171.1:0-5886 GCA_044370075.1 Chthoniobacteraceae bacterium
CTCCCGTACGAGGACCTGCTGCCTTCCCCGCTCCCGCTCAAGCGCCACACCCGTCCGGACCACAATGTCCCGTTGCACCGCACGCTGCCGGTTTTCCGCACCGGCAAAACACCACCGCGCGATCTCCGCCCCGAGCTTCATTCCCGCAAGACCAAGCAAAACAAGACCGTACATGGGAGTCAAAAAAAGATTCGCTTAGAGGGAATTAGAGGGAAGCCGCAAGGGTGCCGATGGTGCTCTCCATCTCGCGCAAGCGCTGCTGCACCATGTCCCGCTGCCGGTTGAGAAAAATACGGTCCTCCACGGTCAAATTGCCCGCACCCGTCGCGACCAGTTCCCCAAAAAGCGTCTCGCAGGCTTTGCGATCCGCCATCAGCGCCTTTAAAATCGAGAGCTTCGCGGCGCGCGCGTCCCGCCGGTCCTCAATTTCTGCAAGCGTAACCTCCGCAGCAATTTCCACCTCCCGCCTTCGCTCCTGCGCAAGGGCCACAAACGCACGCGCCTGCAATTCAATCTCACGCGTCCGCTCGCGCGCGCTCTCGATCACGGTGTGGGACCACACCTCCATGCGCCGCGTGATTTGTTTTTGCTCCAGATAATTTAAGTAGCTCGTAAACAACCCCGTGAACGATTGCACGGTACTCAACAAAGCCCCTCCAAGTGAAACCCCGCGCCCAAGCGTCGCAAGCGAACCCCCGGAAAAAGGGACAGGCAGCAGGCCTCCGGAGGGTATCAGGGCGCCAGGCTGTGGGGCGGGGGATCGGGAAATTTTACGGGCCATAAAATGCGGGGATCGGGGTTTGTTGGATGAAGAAAAAAAACGGCGCTTTCGAAGTCACTCACGCCGCCTGGCATTCGGGTTCAGGGATCATAAAAACCAGGATTGCGCCTCTCTACAGGAAGGCGGCACATGCGGCGTTTTCCGGAATTTTTTTGAAGTTTCCGGAAAAGACGGGCGGATTTTTGGGCGCGAGACTCCGGTGGAAGCCCTCCCGTACCGGTGCGGACTCCAAAAAACGCCCCATCGGCCTCTCTCACCCGCTCGGGAGCCGGGTCCGCTGCAGCGTGAAAAAGGCGGCGGCTTTCAGGCCAACCCTGCGCCGAAACCGGGGCTGGAGGACCGGTTTTTCCGGAAAAAGTCTCTTTGCGATTCTTCTCCTCAGGATCGCGCAAACACCCTGAGCAAACCCATGAAGAATAAAATCTACGAAATCAACCACCGGACCCGATCCGGCGTTTCGCAGCACCGGTTTTGGGTTGTCGTCGAGGAGGAACCCGGACGGGAGGAAGTACTCGCCGCGCCGTTCAGCCGGTGGCCACGAGCGACGATGGACGGCGAGGTGGAGATTCCACGCCCGGACCGAATGCACTCGGGCGTGGTCCAAGTCTGGGCATTGCGTCCCCTCGCCCGGTCGGTGCTCCTCGAAGGAGAGTATGTCGGGGAAATCGACGCCCTGGGCGAATCCTCCATTCATTCGATCCGGAGGTTTCTTGTCACAGGTCAGGAGCGCGAAATGCCGCCCTTGGCAAAATGGGGACCCGACATCCGGATGTTCGATGCTGCAGCCCGCCGGTGGCTTGAGGATTCCATGGCGGAGGACCGGGCACAATTCGCCCACATTCTGCCCAAAACAGACGATCCGGAGCCGCCCCCCACCTCCCCCGCAAACGGCAAATCGCAGCGAATGACGGCGGCTTTTCTCATCAAACCCATGTCCGTCGATCCCCGGCACTTATTCTTTTTGGGACATCCCAGCCATTTTGTTCTGTAGGTTCCGTGCCCCAAACGCCATCGGCGCACACCCGGAAGTGCCTGTCCCCGCAAAATTGCCCCCGTTTCCACGACACCAAAAAACGCATTCCCCTTCATTTTTTTTCGGAAAAACCCCCGATCGCTGCCTTCAACCCCAGCGAAAGGAATCTCCCGCCAAACCCCACACACGAACCATGAGCAGACGTCGCAGCAGCGGTTTTTTGGAAACTCTCGTCAAATCCGTGTTCGGATTCGGCACCACCGTCCACCACTCCCGCGACTGGGTGGGGCGTCCCAAAAAAACCGTGATTCACCACGACTCAGGCAAACAGAAAACCACCACCTACGGATGCGGTTTTTTGGGAAACATCACGCGCCGCGAAAAAAAACAGCACAACCACGTTTACGAAAAAAGCGAAACCCGGGCCCGCTTCTTCGGCGGGCGCGAAACCACCGCACACCGCAGCAACGGCACGACGGTGCACACCGAATCCGGAAAGGGTTTCTGGGGCAACCACGGTTCCCGGCACGTGCAGGGAAGCTGCTGGAGCTGCGGGGGAAGCGGCGTGTTTGAAAGAAGCGGGAAGACATGCCGCAAATGCGGGGGGAGTGGCCGCTACTCCAAGTACCGCGCGTGGTAGAAAAAAGCCCGCCCGGAAAACACCCGCTCCGAGGCAGGGCTCCAACCCGCACTCACGCAGGCCTCGGGCAGCCTTTAGAAAGCCGGAAAAGAACGGCCTACGCTCCCGAGCCACTCCGGGCGCCCGCGTGTGTTTCCTGTTCGGGCTCAGTGAAAGTTGAAGGGCAAAACCGCCTCCAACATCGAAAGAACCGGCCCCGGAGCGGCCATCCATGCTTCCAGCGCACCAAGGTGCTCTACAGCTTCCGGAAGCGCCTCGCGCAGGGAATGGATTTCCGACTCCCGCTCCGGCCAGGGCTCTCCCCACGACAGGGCCACCGCGCGGCAGCAGGCGCCGATGAGACGCACCACGGGCCCCTGCCGCGCACCGGTCGCCGCACGCGCCGCATCCAGCGCCAGCTCACGCGCCCCGGCAGGATCCCCCTCCCCCACCAGCAGCGCCCGGTACAGCTGGATCAGCGGCCACGGATGCCCCTCGCCGGTTTTCCAACGCGAACGGTCCGCTGCGTAACGAGCCGCCAGCGCCGGATCCCCCCGACGCACCAGCCACCGCAAAAACACGTGGTGCGCGTACCGGCGCGACTCTTCGCCGGATTCCGCAAACACGTCCGCCGCCTCCTCCAGCGGACCGGTAATGCGCTCCAGCGCGGCGCGCACCAGCACATCCTGCGCGGCCGGATCATCCATGAGCACAATCGCCAGATAACAGCCGGTTTGCTCGATTTCCTTGAGGCGCTGCTGGGGGTCGCTCAAGCGCTCCATGGCGCCGATCGCCTCGCGGAAAAAATTTGCTGCGGTTTGGAAATCCCGCAAAAACGCGGCGTGCTGTCCCAGACTGGACTGGACCTGCGCCCACATCAGCAACCCGGGCACCACCGGCGACACATCCGCCCAGCGCATCAGCCCGTCCCGCGCCCGGACAAAGTCGAAGCGGTTGGTGCGCGCCACCGCCACGTGCAGATTCGCGTGACACACCAGGGGGGCCGCCTCCTGCAGGAGTCCCTCGGAAAGCTCCGAGAGCTCGCGCTCCCACGCCGCCTCCGTCTGGCCCAAGTGATTGGACTCCGCCAGGCGCACCGTCAGCCAGGCCAACCGCAGCAGCGGGGGAACCGCCGCCTGCGCCGGTTGGTATTCCTGCAACCACGACACGGCCGCCCCCAGCCTGCGCAAATCCACGGGGCCCGCGGCCATCTGCACGCGGGTGTGGTGGAGCAGGCGGCTCCAGTGTGCGGGCAACGCACGGCACTCCTCGCCCACCCGCTGTAAAAACCCCCGCGGCAGCGAGTTGCTCAACCGGGCTCCGGGCGAGGACACCAGCTCCCACCAGCGTTCGGCCGAGAGTTCCACCCCCTGCGAGAAGGCATCCCATGCGTCCAGCAGCGCCCGCGCGTTGTCGTCCAGCAAACAGGTGCCCCCAAGCCCCGATTGCCACAACTGGGCACGAGAAGTTTCCGAGCTTCCCGACCACATGTAGGCCACGGCGTCGGAGTAGGGATTGAACCCGTCGTATTTTTTGCCGATCACCTCGATATCCAAAGCCATGCAAGCCGCCCGTTTAGGAAAAGCCCACGCAAGCCGCCGGAGAGCCTCCCCGGCCATTGCCTCCCAGGAGTGCCCCTGCTGCGCAAACCCGCGCTGCTCCACACACACCTTCACCCGCACCGGATCAATTCCCTCCACGGGCAGCAGGCGCAGGATCCAATCCACAAGCACCCCAACGGCGTCGATCCAGCGTTCGCCGCGGCGGAACGGAACCGCCTCCATGGAGATGCCCAAAATTCCCGCATCGGAGTTCAGCAGGTCCTGCAAGGCGGTCTCCACGCCCGCAAGGGAAACGTTCACCGCATGCCAGTCTCTGGGCAGGGCCGGCGGCTTTGCGCCGGTGTCCGACAAAACCACGGCCACCACGCGCCCCCGCTCCCTGCCCCGGGCCTCGGCTGCATCCTCGGAAAAATTCGTGCCCGTCTCGTCAATGTAAACGGTCCACGCGTGAGAGGGCTTCAGGGCGCGCACATCACGGGGGTGCAACCCATCGGGCGCGGTATTTCGCACAGGGGGGGTCTCTCGAGGCTTTGCGGCCCGGGCCGAAGGATCGGGCGCAGGTATGGACTCCACCCTGAGGGCGTTCGGCTTCAAGAAGGTGAGTTTTTCTCCTTTTTCTTTCTTTTTCTTTTCTTCAATCCGCTTCAAACGCGCCGCGTTCCCCCTTTTGATTTTGGCCTCGCAAAGCCACCGGATCCCACGCGCTTCCGCATCTTTCAAAATTTTTTCAATCGACGGATGCTTTTCTCCATGCGATCGGGCGGCATTGTACGCCATTTCCAAAACCCGGCGATCCTCCTCCCCATCGGCAATCGCCTGGCGCACACGCTCCCCGTGGCCTGGATAATCGGCCTCAAAAACCTCTTCCAAATCCCGCCGCTGCCTCATCCCCTCCTCCCCCTCCCAGCCGGCGTACTTCCGGAGTTCCCGCAACACACGGTAAGCCTCCGCGTCCAAAACAACGGGAAGCGCTGGCTCTGAACTTTCCGCAAGCACCTCCACGGGCACCTCAGCGGGCACCTCAGCGGGCACCTCAGCGGGCACCTCAGCGGGCACCTCCACGGGCGCCTCCACGGGCGCCTCCACGGGCGCCTCCACGGGCGCTTCCGCGGGCGCTTCCACGGGCGCTTCCACGGGCACCTCCACGGGCACCTCCACGGGCGCCTCCACGGGAATTTCCGGCCCGGTTACCGGAGGGAGTTCCGGGTTTTGCGCTCCGGAAGCCGTCTCCTGCGGCGGTTGGACGTCGTCCTGCGCAGGGGTCTCTTCCGCGGCACCCGGTTGGTCATTTTCGACAGAGGCCGAGGGGTGCTCATCCGGAACACCCCAGCCCAAAAGTTCCATTAACCGTGCGAATAAACTCTTCGTCGGGGTGGTTTTCATAAATTAATTACCTAAATTGTAATCAGGCTCAGCCGCGGATGCAAATACATCGATCCCGGCAATATCCCGCGCTTGCAATCCCGCGGAACTGCCAGTCCCTATCCCCACTTAAATCAGCGTAACTTACTCACCGGATTACCCTTGACTGCACGAACCCCGGTCAGGTCACTCTCTATCTCATGAGGATTTTTGAAATGTGCGCCCGAGTCTATCACTTTCGGTCCATCCAGGATTCGGAATGGTTTCCCCTTCAAAACGTCACGTGCCTCGTAGGCAAAAACGGGTACGGAAAAACCACGATTTTAGATGCTTTACTCGCGATTACCGCGGATCAGGAGCCCGAGGGACATTATCACTACAGCGATGCGGGCATTGATGTCTTTGCCGAACTCGCCGTCCCGGTTATCGAACCACATTCCGAACGGCATCTGGGAATCCTCCGGGTTCAGCGCATGCAGAACCGCGATTACCGCTATTTGTTTCACCCCGATCCCACGACTCCTTCCTCAAGCGCGTTGGAAAAAGGATATCTTTACACATTCTGCGAGGAAAAGGCATTAAATTGGAA
>JBILWF010000172.1:0-5874 GCA_044370075.1 Chthoniobacteraceae bacterium
CGCGCGCGGAAAGGGCCTGCGTTGTGTCGAGGTAGTAGTCGTAGTTGCCCGCGTAGGGCGTGAGTTTTCCCGCGGAGATGTGCAGGACGGAATCCGCCAGGCAGCGAATAAAATGAACATCGTGCGAGATGAAAAGCAGGGTGCCCTCAAACTGTTTCAGCGCGCCAATGAGTGCATCGATGGAGCCGATGTCCAGATGCGTGGTGGGTTCATCCATTAGCAGCAGGTTGGGCGGGTCCAGCAGCAGTTTTACCAGTGCCAGGCGCGTTTTTTCGCCCCCGCTGAGAACCGCCACCGGTTTGAACACATCGTCGCCCCGGAACAAAAACGCACCCAGAAGGGAACGCGCCATTTGCTCGGAAACTCCTGGAGGCGCTGATTCCATGGCGGCCTCCAAAACGGTGGCTTTTTCGCGGAGCATGTCCTGCCGGTGTTGGGAAAAGTACCCAACGCGCACCTGATGGCCGAGTTCGCGGGCGCCGGCCTGCGGCGTGAGTACGCCGGCGAGCAGCTTCAGCAGCGTGGACTTGCCGGCTCCGTTGGGGCCCACGAGCACCGTGCGCTGGCCTCGCTGGGCTTGAAACTCAAGGTTCTCGTACACGCGCAGTGTGCCGTAGGCGTGGCAGACCCCGGTGAGTGTGATGACCTTGAGGCCGGAGCGCTGTGGTTGCGGAAACCGGAACTGGCTCACCGAGCGCTCCTGCGACTCGGGGGCCTCGATTTTTTCCATCCGCTCGATTTGTTTGAGTTTGCTTTGGGCCTGCGCGGCTTTGCTTGCTTTTGCGCGGAAGCGGTCTGCGAACTGTTGGAGCGCAGCGATCTCGCGCTGCTGGTTTTTGTAGGCGGCGAGGTGCTGTTCGGCCCGGGCGGCTTTTTGGGTGATGTAGTCGTCGTAGTTGCCGCGGTACCGGTGGAGGTCGCCGCGGCTCAACTCGACGGTCGCGGTGATGAGTTGGTTAAGAAATTCGCGGTCGTGCGAAATAACAAGAATGGCTCCAGGATACAGGCGCAGGTGTTCCTGAAACCAGCCGAGTGATTCGAGGTCGAGGTGGTTGGTGGGTTCGTCCAGCAGCAGCAAATCGGGGCGCTGCACCAGCAGGCGCGCCAGATGGGCTCGCATAATCCAGCCGCCGCTGAGCGTGCGCGCAGGACGGTGAAAATCCGTCTCCCTAAAGGCAAGCCCTTTGAGGATTTGCTTGGCGCGTGCCTCGACCTGCCACCCGTCGTATTCGGCAAATACGCTGAGCGCCTCGTGGTGGGCTTCGGAATCCTCCGCGGTGGTGGCCAGAGTCTGGTTGGCACGCGCCAGTTCCGGATGAACGGCCATGGCCAGGTGCAGCACCGATTCGTCGCCAGCGGGTGCGCTTTCCTGAGGCAAAAAACCGATGGACGCCCCTTTCTCCCAGCACACGCGACCTGCGTCGGGCGGTTCCTCCCCGAGGATTACGTTGAGCAGGGTGGACTTGCCGGCACCGTTTGGGCCAACCAAGCCAACGCGATCGCCCCGGTTGATCTGTAGCGAGACTTCTTCAAAAAGCGTGCGGCCGCCAAAGGATTTGGTGATTTGCGAAATGGTGAGCATGGACGCCCGAGTATGGGTTTGGGTGAATGGGAAAGGTGGAATCATTCACCGAAGTTTGCAAAAAAACGAGCAGAGCGTTTCCCCAACGCCCCGGCGATGCAGTCCCAGAACTCCTCCCCCCGGCCGGAAGCTTACGGTTTCCCCCGGGTGAAGCGGGTCTTACCGGTTCTTTCCCCGGGTTTTTAAACGATTTTGCCAGTCGGGATCCCTCTGTTTAAGGGCTTGAAAATCGCGGTACTCCTCCGGAGAAACACGGCCGTCACGATCCGTATCGATTGCATCAAACACCCATTCGTATCCGCGCTTTGACTGATTCCACTCTTCGCGCGAATTCCACCCCGTTTCACGGGACGCGGTCGGTTCGAGGATCTGCCCCTGAGCAAGCAGGGCTCGGCGGTAGCGGGGAAAACCGATGTCTTGTACCGCTGTTTTTTCCTCAATGCTGTGTGCTGCGGCGATGCCGGCGGAAAGCCCCAGCGTGATCCAGACGGGCTCCATGCGAATGCACGTCATCGCAATGTGGCTTGCCGAGCAACACACGGGAACTAGCAGGTTTTCGCACTCGCCCTTGGGAGGACGGATCGACCGGTAGGGAATCCGGAAAATGCCGCTGTGGTGGGGGTTTGCCCGCAGGATGCTGAATTCTCCACCGCTGAGTGCGATGCCGCCCTCTTCGGCAACCGTCGCGTACGGCCAGTCATCGACTCCGTAACTGCCCAAACCCACCGAATCCCCCGGATTCGTTTCACCCTCGAGGTCTTTTTGGGTGATGACGTAATCCGACCGCATGCGGCGCGCTTCCCGCACGTACAATTGGTGGGGCCAGCCTTGCGTTTCATCAAAAATTCCCTGCTGAAAACCGGTCGACTCCGCTCTTTCGCGCAGATCTGCGGGAACGGACGCATCGGTGCGCAAAAAATGGTACATACCCCGCACAAAGTTCATTTGACCGCGCCAGATCCGGGACCGCGCCGTCCAGTCCCCGTCGGGATACCCGGCGTTCGCTCCGGCCACCGACTGCGCCCACAGCGCGCGGCTCGAATTGCCGCCGAAAATGCCGTGCCCGTTGTTCTCGGAATACTCGCCAAGCACGTGCATTTTTCGTCCTGCACGGATGTCCACGCCGTCCTTGAAAGCGCGCCGAAAAATCTCGTAGGTGAACGGATCGTAGTCGTCGGGCTTCTCGATGCGGATCGGATCCTTGCGTGAGAGCACCCAGCGGAAGGCATACATCATCGTGCGCTTGTCGGCACTTCCAAGCGGTCCGATGGGCTCGTCCTGCAACAGAGGCAGAAGCCCGCTCGCGGGGTTGCCCGGTTTCCGGTACGGATCAATCGCATACCGCATTAAAACGGGCCGCACTCCGCCGAGCGACTCGTCGTATTCCTCGCGCCCTTCGCGGCCCCACGCGTAGCGCACCCCGGATTTGGCCATGAGATCCCCCTCGTAGGAACAGTCGATATACACCCGCGCTTTCACCGTTTTGGCCGCGACTGTGCGGGGTTTTTCAGCCGGACACCCAAGCCCATCCGGAGGCGCGTGATCGAGCGTGATCCCGCGGATGCGCGCCCCTTCCTTGGAAACTGCCGCGATGCGGTGCTCGCGGATCAAGCCGATGCCGCGCTGGGCAAGCTCGCGGGCGTACAGCGCGCGCATGGCAACATCCTCCTTTTCAATGAGAAGCTTCAAGGCCATGCGGCTCACCGCCGGCTTGTATCCCCAGTCAATCGCGTTCAACCCTCCGCCACTCATGCCGCCGAGCCAGCGCGAAGGTTCTACCACCACAACGCTTGCCCCTGCGTCGGCCGCGCCCAGGGCTGCGGCGATCCCGCTCGCCGTCGCCCCGTACACGCACACGTCCGCCGCCACCGTTTCCGCTGCAAGAAGGCGGGGATCCAAAACCGATGCGACCGACACGGTGAGAAAGGAGGTCGAGGTTTGGAGAAAACGCCGCCGGGTTGTTTGCATGGTGGGCGGAGTATCCCGCGGAGGGTTCGAATATCAATCGAACGATTTCCCGCTTCGATTTTTACACACCCTGAAAACCCCGCGGAGCGTTGTTTCGGGTTTTAACCGCGGCCCGGCCATGTTCTAAACCGCCCGTGTTTGACAGAACCCACGGGAATTGGGCACCTTAATTAGCAGTTCCGCCCCTCATGAACCGCCCAGGTGTACTCCTTCTGGCGATGCTCTGCATCTCGCAATCGCCAACCGTCGCAGAATCCGCGATCCCCGCGTTTCTGGAGACCCATTGTACGGAGTGTCACGATTCGAGTACAACCAAGGGCGGACTGGATCTCACCGCCCTTTCCCGCGACTTCCGGGATCCCGACGTGTTCGCGCGCTGGGTGAAAATTTATGACCGCATTGAGGCAGGTGAAATGCCCCCCCCGAAAAAAAAGTCGCCTCCCCCTGTGGCCGAATCCCGGGCGCTCCTGTCTGTTTTGCGCGCCTCGCTCACGGCGGCGGAATCGGAGCGCTTCGCTCCCGAGCACGGGCGGACCCGCATCCGGCGCCTCACGCGCTTGGAATACGAAAATACGGTGCGGGATCTCTTCTCGATGCCGGGAATTGCGATTAAGGAAGACCTGCCCGCGGATGGTTCCGCTCACGGTTTTGATACCAACGCGGACGCGCTGGATCTTTCCCATGTCAACCTCGCGAAATATTTGGAGGCGGCCGACAAAGTGCTCGACCTGGCCATCGCCACGCGGCCCGATGCGCCCACGGTTCACAAACGCCGGTTCTCGCTTGCGAACCGAGGCGGAAACGTAGCCCTCGTGGTGATGAACGGCGACGGTGTTCTGCTGCGGGATATGAAGCCCGACCCGGCCTTCCCCGCGGCGAACCTCTTCAACCACATCGAACAGGGAGCGCACGAGTCGCTCGGCTCCTTTGAGACCGGTTCCTCCGTGGGGCTTTTCCGGCACGAGGACGAGTCCCTGAGTCCGTACTTCATGGAGCATGTGACCATTTACCCGGGGATGTACCGGATTCGCACCTCGCTGTGGGCTTTTCAATGGGACAAGGGCGCCGTGTTGCCGGCGCGTGGCACCGAGGCGGCGCGACTCTCCATTGTGCAACTCACCGGGGATGGCAGGGGAGGGGGGCACCCCAGCACCGTGCTGGGATACTTTGACGCGCCCTCCCTGCGCCCCACAACCCACGAGCGCACCGCTTGGCTCAACCGGAATGAAATCCTTGGGTTTAACACCGCGTCCCTCGCTCCCGTGGCAAACTACAGCCGCAAGGGACGCGCCCTCGCGTTCACCGGCCCCGGCATTGCCGTTGATTGGATGGAGGTGGAGGGGCCGTTGCACGCGGTCTGGCCGCCGCCTTCGCACCGGCTTCTTTTTGGGGAGCTTCCCCTGCGGGAGATGCCCAAGGGCGCTTCGGTGCGGCCTCCCGCGCGTCCGCGGTTCCGGCAACTGGGGGCTGGACTGAACCGGCCTGACCCCGAGCCGGGCGTGTGGACGGTCGAATCCGAGAACCCGCTCGCGGACGCGGCGCGTCTGCTTCGCGCCTTCCTGCCGCGAGCGTTCCGGCGTCCGGTTTCCGAGCCGGAGGTGGAGCGGTACGTCGCGCGGGCGGGGGAGCGTCTGGAGGCGGGGGAGTGTTTCGAAAACGCGATGCGCTGGGCGTACCGGGCCGCGCTGTGTTCGCCTGATTTTATTTATCACGTCGAACCCGCGAGCACGCTCGACGATCATGCGCTCGCCAACCGGCTCGCCTACTTTTTGTGGCGCTCCCTGCCGGATGAACCCCTCCGCGAGATCGCCTCCGCCGGACGACTCCGCAAGCCCGAAGTGCTCCGCTCGGAGGTCGAGCGATTGCTATCGGATCCGCGGTCTGAGCGCTTCGTCCAAGACTTTGTCGGGCAGTGGCTGCGGTTGCGTGAAATCGCGGCCACCGATCCCGACCGGAAACTGTACCCCGAGTTCAGCGGTTACCTGCGGGATTCGATGGTTGCCGAAACACGGGCCTATTTTCGCGAACTGCTCAACGGCGACCTCGGGGCGCTCCATTTGGTGCGTTCAGATTTCGCGATGATCAACGAAAAGCTGGCCGTACACTACGGGATCCCCGGGGTGTCGGGATCATCCATTCGGCGCGTCGCTCTGCCCGCGGACAGCCCGCGGGGCGGTTTTCTCACGCAAGCGGCGCTGCTCAAAATTACGGCCAACGGCACGACTACTTCGCCGGTACCGCGCGGCAACTTCGTCACCGACCGTCTGCTGGGCCGGCCCGTGGATCCGCCGCCCCCGAATGTTCCCGCGGTTGAGCCGGACGTG